>CANAPP010000001.1 GCA_947363565.1 uncultured Lachnospiraceae bacterium
ATAGAGCAAGGGTGCCACTTGATCATCTAATTTGATGATTTTGCGACACCCTCATTGTCTTTGACCAATTATTGTCTTTGATTATCACGGTCAGTGCGGCAGTAACTGTCGCGCACACAGGAAGAAAGATCAGGTGTGACGTAAATATAACCTTACAGATGCTTCTTTAGCTCAGAAACCTTCTTCTTTGCCGCAATGGACAGATAGATGAACCGGTTGGCGGGAGTCGGTATGCCGTGCTTTTCCCCCAGCCGGATGACTGTCCCGGCGTATTCTTCAATTTCAATGGGTCTTCCGGCTTCCACATCCTGCAGCATGGACATCTTTTTGTGGGCAGGGTAGCCTAACAGGAACTGGATGATATCGTCCCGGTCCTTGGTAGTGATATTCACTTTTTCTGCTTTGGCAAGTTCCACAATCTCGTCAATGCAGAGCCGGATGATCTCCACGATTTCGTCCACCTGCTCAAAATATCCGCATTCCACCCCAATCTCCACAGCTGCCTGGGAGCCTCCGGTGTTCAGCATCCATTTCCGCCACTGGATACGCTTCATGTCCTCGTAAATGTTGGCATTGAGGCCTGATCTGGAAAGGCATTCGCGGATCTCAGCGACTTCGGGCGCTATGGGATTGTTAAAGGCATAGCCGAGCTGTATCTCGCCGGTAGTGGTATAATATACCTTGTGGCCGGTCCGGTGGGCGTCCGTGCGGATCATCACCCCGTAGAGCACCCGGTTATCCGGAAAGGCAGCCTTCAGCCGTTCAGTCGCCATGATCCCGTTGAGGAGAGGCAGGATGATGGTATCTTCATTGATCAGCGGACGGATATCTGCGATCACAGAGTCCAGGCTGTAGCTTTTTACTGCGACAATCAGAAGGTTAAGCCGGATATCCTGGGAGCTGTCTGAGTAGATTATGGGCTTTAATGTGCGGTCATTGATGGAGAGTCCGTTTTTTCGCATCCGCTCTGCCCGCTCGCCGGAAGCCAGCAGGTAAAAATTATCCGGGTACGCAAGGAACAGGTGGGAGATAAGGATGCTTCCCACGGAACCTGCGCCGATGACACCAATATTTTTTATCATGATCATTCCCCTTTATCTAAGTTTCATCTTTGATTTCACAGGCGAAGCAGCGCATTTTCCCGTTTTTGTCCGGAGGGATGACATCCAGCCACTCGAAATGGAGGGTGAATTCGTCCTTGAACAGCTCGGACATTTTTTTGCGGAAAAAGCTTTCGATCGCTTCTTTTGTGTTAGTAGTATTATTCGGATCTTTGACCAACTGTATACGCATATCATGGTAAGTTTCCTGAATAAACCGAAACTGCGCGATCCCGACGATGCCGTTGGGGATCTTCATCAGGTAGAGCGCGGAGGTCTCGGCGCTGTGCTCATGCTTTACCAGGTCGTTGACCCTGCCCTGGATGGATTTGATGTAGCGCACGCCGTCTAAGGTGACAGAGGTCGCCCGGTCGCCGATCTCATAATTGATGAATGGGAAATCTTTCTTAAACAGGGTAGTGACGATCACTCTGCCGTCATCGGTCAGCCGGTTATTGTCGTCATAAATATTGACGACGTGGGTGTCGCTGTTAATATAGTAGAGCTCTTCGCCGGGGAGCTGTACGACGCAGCTTCCGGTCTCGGAGCTTCCGTAAGCGTCAAACAGGCCGTCGCCGAAGGCTTCCGTCAGGATCTTCCTCGTCATGTCGTCCACCATCTCGCTTACCGGCGTGTAGAGCTTCGGCTTGTAGATCTTCAGGTTGTGGCGTTTAGCATAGAGAGCCATGCGGACAAGGCAGTTGCGCCTGAAGCACAGCACGTCCGGCTTGTATGCATTCAGCTCGCGGATGATGTCGCGGATGCCGTCGCCCACACAGTTATCCTCAGAGACAACCTTGCGCCGCATAAGCCCGAACTTCTGGATAATAGAATCCCCTTTTTTCGGGTCGATCTTTTTGTGGCTGGTGACGAAGGAAAACAGCTTTCCGCGTAACGGATGATAGCCCGCGTACATGAGGACGCGGATCCAGTTGGCATCCACGCAGGCAGATTCCCGCTGGGTCTGGATGAACTTAAGCGGCACGCCTGAGGAACCGCTGGTGGAGAGGATCGTCCACCGCTTGTGCATCTTTGGATGCTTTTCATACTCCTCCTGCATCCAGAGCCTTAAGTCAGCCCGCGTTGTGATGGGGAACTTAGCCAGATCCTCCGGCGTGTGGAAATCGTCCGGCGTCAGATGGTTTTCCTTAAAGCGCTTCCGGTAAAAGGGGATCTTGTAGGCGCGCTTCATCAGCTCGTGCACCTTCTTTCCCTGCCGCCTGCGGATAAACGCCCGGTCCGTGGGGATCTTCTTGTCCAGCTTCATAAGATAATAAAATGTCATCACATTCTTTAATTTTTTCTCAATCACAAATGCCATCGTAAATTCTCCTTTCTGTAGCGCAAAAATGGCATAACACTGCAAGAGACTTGCGTACTCAATTTTAACATAATTATGGAAGAAACTCAAGGATTGGGTGTCTTGCGAAAGCGCAGTTTTTGTGTAATAATGTAATTGCTGCTCATTTTGGATGCCAAATCTTTGCAATCTCTTGGGAATCTTTGAAGTGAGGTCTGGCATCGACAAAAGGATCAGCAGCTTACAGCGCCAAAAATACCGCCGGAGAGCGGAATTGATCATAGAGGGAAGAATATGCAGAACAGTAAATTAAACAGGCTTGCGTTTAAGGCAGGGATTTTTTATATCGTGGGACAGCTTTTTATCCGGGGGATCACATTTTTAACGACGCCCATCTACACGCGGCTTTTGTCGAAGGCGCAGTACGGGGAGATCAGGGTCTATGAGTCCTGGCTCCTTATTATGGTGCCGGTCATGTCTCTCTGTCTTTTTCGGAGTGTTGACCGGGCAAAATATGACATGGGAGAAAAGTACAACGAGTATGTATCCAGCGTCCAGACATTATCTTACCTTTCGATAACCGGATTTTTTGGGCTGTGCATGCTGTTTCGACCGCAGATGCAGAAGTTCTGGGGGATGACGGACGTGATGTTCTTCATGGCATTTTTGTATGTGTTCGGCTATACCAGCATCCTGTTCATGCAGCGGCGGGAGAAGCAGATGATGCGCTATAAGGCCAGTATCTTCATCACGACGGTGACGATCGTCCCGGCGACGGTGCTGTCCATCCTTCTCATCTATCTCGGGCGGGTGAATGGGTATACAGACAAGCTGGTGGAACTTCGGGTATGGGGATTTTACGTGCCCCAGGTACTTGGCGGCCTTCTGGTGGCAGTACTCCTATGGAAGCAGGGCGGTAAGTTTATCCGGCGGGAATACTGGAAATATGCCTTGAAATACAGCCTTCCGCTGATTCCGGAGATGCTCTCTATCCAGATCATGAACCAGGCGGACAAGATCATGATCCAGTTTCTGGTAGGGTATGAGTATACCGGGATCTTTGCCTTGGGCACGACGATCTCCTTCATTATCTGGATCGTGGAGGATTCGGTGTGGAATGCGTTTCTGCCCTGGATGTACGAGAAGATATCGGCAGGCGAGACAGAAGATATCGAGAGCCCGTGGACGATCCTGATGCACGGTTTCGGCATCCTGTCCTGGTTCCTTGTGGCGCTGGCGCCGGAGATCGTGGCAGTCTTAGGTTCTTCGGAATACCGCATGGCGGTATTTCTTATCGCGCCCATGGTGACCGGAACGCTGCTCAGGTTTTACAGCTATATCTATACGGCAATCCAGAATTATTATAAAAAGACGGCTTATGTGGCGGCCGGGACGATCATCACGATGGTCATTAACGTGATCTTAAACTATGTATGTATCTTAAGGTTCGGCTATATGGCGGCGGCCTACACGACAGCCGCCAGCTACTTTATCCTTCTTTTGATGCAGGGGTTACTGGAAAAGATGGTTGCCGGAAGGATCATCATTCCATTAAAAAAGAGCGTGATGATCTCGGTGACCTATCTCGCTCTTAATCTCGTGACGATGGAGCTGTTCGCGTTTAAATGGTATGTCAGATACCTGGTGGTCCTGGCGGCGACAGCGCTTGCCATAAAATGGATATTGCCGCAGTTTCTTAAAGTGGTCAAGGATTTTAAGAAGCAGGGGTGATATCGATCTCTATATTTTCCAGGGCTTTGTGCAGCGTAGCGACAGCCTGTTCGATGGTCTCGCCCTTTGTGATCACATGGCCGATGCGGTGAGGGCCGACCCGGAATTTCTCCACATGGTCTCCGGGCTTATAGTCGAACTGGACGTCGTAGATGTCCGGGTTTTCCGGGTTGCGGTCAGTCTGGCTTTTGATGGTGCCGCTTGTCTTTTCACTGCGCAGCAACATACTGGCGTTGGGAACGGCTGACCGTCCGCAGTCAAAGACAACGTCCTCGCCCAGGGCGCAGCGCAGGATCTTCTCATAGTAGTCAAAGCCGTAGTAGATGGATACCAGCTCGGCCAGGCAGGTGGCACCGGAGCGTCCGCCAATCTCAAGGACATAGGTTTTCCCGTCTTTCAGGATGAAATCCGCGTTGATGGCGCAGTTGTCAAGTCCCATGGCGCGGATAGCAGCGGCAAGCTGTTCCCTAGCATCCTCAATCACCGAAGGCGCAAGGTCATAAGGGGCGAAATGCCCGATAGGAACGCCGGTATCGCCCTTGAATACGTAGTCGCCGTGGGGCAGGATAAAGGAGACTTCTCCCCGGTAGACAAAAGCCTGGGCGCCGAATTCTTCCCCTTCGATAAATTCTTCGACAAGATAATAATCAGATCTCGTATTTTCTTTTACGTTCCGGATGGCTGCGTCAAAATCCGCCTCAGTGTCCACCCGCACGATGCCGCGGCTCCCCGAGGAATCCACGGACTTGAAGATAAGTGGGAAGTTAAGTGCGGAAACTCTTGACGGAACATCGTCGGCATTAAGAGGAATCTCACGGAACTTGGCAGTCCTTACCCCGTGCGCTTCGTACTTCGATTTCATCAGAAACTTGTTGGCAGCGACTTTGGCTGCTTCAAAGGAGAGACCGCAAAGCTTAAGCTCGTCGCAGACCTTCCCGATAGTGATCACGGCTACATCCGTGCCGGCGGTGACAATCCCGTCAATCTGTTCATCCCTTGCAATCTCAAGGACCTTCTCATAGTCGGTGGTGTCCTCGTAGTACACCTTATCCGCCAAAGGAAAGCCTGGATAGTTGCCCGGTATGCTCACCACGATGGAATAGATGCCGAGACGCTTTGCCGTTTTGATCAGCGGAACCTGGTAGACACCGGCGCCGAGAATCATAATTTTCTTCATGTTAAGAATCCTCCTTTTTCGTGTATATTTTTCGGACGACAAACTGTGGGTAACGGCTCATGCCAAGGAACATCCTGCCTAAATATTCGCCGATCAGCCCCAAAAACAGCAGGTTGACCCCGGAAAAGAAGCAGATAGCCACCATCATGGAGGGCCAGCCAATGGCCATGGAGGGGACTAAGAGCTTCCGGACCACGATAAACGCGGCGCCTAAGATCCCAAGCAGTGAGAAGATGTATCCGCAGTAAGTGGCAAGCCTTAAAGGGACGATGGAATAGCCCATGATGTTAGACCACAGTCCGACCAGCTTTTTAAAGGTATAGTTGGAGGTCCCCACCTCCCGTTCAAAGTGCTTCACCGGAACACTGCTGATATTGCGGGTAGTCCTGAGGAAAAGCCCCTGTAAATGGGTGTACTGGCTCTTGTACTGGACCACATAATCCCGGATGAACCGGCGGATGATCCAGAAGCTCGAGGTCTTCATATCCCTGGGCTTCCCGATGAGGATCCGCACGGACAGATAGTTGACATAGCTTCCGAAGTTGCGGAACAGGCTGTGCTTTTTCTGAGGATAGTAGCCATACACGATGTCAAAGCCCTTGTCAAATTCCGCGAAGAGCACGGGGAGCTGAGAGGGGTGTGTCTGCATATCATCGTCCATGGCGATGAGCGTATCGCCCTCGGCGTAGTTAAGTCCGGCCATCACAGCGTTATGCTGCCCGGAATTCTTGGCAAGCTCCACGATCTTCACGCAGGGGTAATCGTCGGCGAGAGATTCAAGCTCCGCAACCGTCGCCCCGCCGTCGGGGGAGTAATCGTCCACCAGCACGAATTCATAAGGGGTTCTCTTTTCGCGTTCCAGCTCCTGCATCGTAAGCTCCACGACTTTTCGGATCGTCCGCGCGGAGTTATAGCAGGGTATAATGATCGAATATAACATCTTAATTTCTGTCTCCTGTAAATTTATCGGTAGAACTGTGCGATCATTTCGCACACAAAGCGCACGTCTTCGGATTCAAGCCCATAGTACATGGGGAGCCGCAAGAGCCGCTCGCTCTCCTTCGTCGTGTAGACGTCCTTGCCGTGAAATCTTCCGTACCGGACGCCTGCCGGGGCAGAGTGCAGCGGGATGTAGTGGAAGACGGAAGAAATCTCCTGCTCCTTCAAGTACTTGATGAGTGCGGTGCGTTCTTTTAAATCGGCCGTCTTTATGTAAAACATATGCGCATTATGCTTACATCCGTCCGGAACAGCCGGAAGAGCGATCACCCCTTTTTCAGCGAGAGGGGAGAGAAGCTCATAGTAAAGGTTCCAGGAAGCCATGCGGTCGTCATAGATCGCTTTTGCCTGCTCAAGCTGGGCGTACAGGTATGCGGCGTTCAGCTCGCTGGGAAGATAGGAAGACCCTGCCGTAACCCAAGTGTATTTATCAATCTCACCCCGGAAAAATTTGCTGCGGTTGGTACCCTTCTCCCGGATGATCTCCGCCTGCTCCACCATCTTTCCGTCGCGGATCAGAAGGCATCCGCCCTCGCCCATGCTGTAGTTTTTTGTCTCATGGAAGCTGAAGCACCCGAAATCGCCGATGGTGCCGAGAGGCTTCCCCTTATATTCGGACATGACGCCCTGTGCGGCATCCTCGATCACCTTAAGGCCGTACCGCCCGGCGATAGCCATGATCGTATCCATCTCGCAGGAAACGCCCGCGTAGTGGACCGGGACGATGGCTTTCGTCCGCGGGGTGACAGCGTCCTCAATGAGAGTTTCATCAATATTCATGGTATCCGGCCGGATGTCCACGAACACAACTTCGGCACCGTTTAACACAAAGGCGTTAGCGGTAGACACAAAGGTGTAAGAGGGCATGATCACCTCGTCCCCCGGCTTGATGTCACTAAGGAGTGCCGCCATCTCTGTGGCGTGGGTGCAGGAGGTGGTAAGGAGTGCCTTCGCCGTGTGGGTGTGCTCCTCGATCCACGCGCTGCATCTCTTGGTAAATGCGCCGTCGCCGCAGATTTTGTGGCTTTCGATAGCCTCCGCAATATATTCACTTTCTTTTCCGACACAGGGCGGAACATTAAATTTAATCATCACGATATCTCCTAAAATTTACTTTACATTTTTATTCTAATACGTCTGCGCCGGATAATCAAGGCCAGGATAAAAATAACCATGCCGGCGGCGGACAGGCACAAAGATGCCTTGATGCCTGGGCGCTTGAACGAAAGCCGGATCTCATGGTCCCCCGACTCAAGGAATATGCCGGTATACATGAGGTTCGCCTTCACCATATCCGTCTCCTTCCCGTCGACGTAAGCCGTCCAACCTTTCTGGTAAGGGATGCTGAGGACAAGGAGCTTATCCTTATCCACGGAAATGTCCCCGGTGATGGTGTTGGAATCGATCACCGTATTTTTCAGGCTGTCTTTTGACAATTTCCCGATATAAGAAGCGTAATCATCCATAGGCTGGCAGTATACTTTAAGGGAATCCACGGTAAAGCTCCCGGTCTCCTTAAAGGTGACCGTGATGCGCTTCGCCGCTTTTTCGCGGTACCCGACGTTAAACAGGTAAACATCCTGGCCGGTGTTGTAGGTGTGGTTGACGGAGCGGAATTCAAGGCTCCGCTTAAAATCCCCGCAGGAGATCTTCGTCTTGACGATACACTCGTCGTTATTCTTCGTCGGGTTCAGATGACCGTCAAAGACAAGGGAAGTCTCCGCATTTTCCAGGCCGTCAAAAGAGAGGGTCAGGGTAGCGCCGGGCTTTAATATGGTAGCCGTATTTCCCTTAAGCTTAATATTTTTCATCTCACAGTCCGTAATCTTTGCCTCGGTGACTGAGGAGGAAGCTTTTTGGCCGTCAAGGCGCCCGGCATCTTTATCATCCTCAAGCACCGCCGACTGGAGCATCATCTCCTGCCTTTCGGCCATGTGACACTGGTCAAACTCGTCCCTGGTCACCGCAGAATCGTAGGTATAGCCTAAGGGAAGGGCGTATTTGTTCTTGTAGATGTGATAGGTCTTTTTCCCTTCCTTTTTTGTCTCCACCTGTTCGTATCCGTAGGGAAGGCAGGGAAGTTCATTTTCAGCCAGTGCGTAATACTTCACGCAGGCCAGTGCGTTCATGAAGGTACGGTTGTCGAATCCGCCAAGCTGCACCAGATTCCAGGCCGTATTCCCAAGCTCTGCGTTATAGTCGATGACCGGGCCGCTGATGGTGCTTGAAAATGTTGCGATACTGTTGTAGTCCATGATCAGGGAAGCGCACAGATTCTTCCGCGGGATCTCTGCGGTGGAGACCCGGTAAAAGCCATCGTCCGGGTAACCGTTTAGCACCTTCATGGGCGTATCGGTGATCTCGTCGATGACGTGCCCCTGTTTGGCAAAGGAGTTTTCAGAAGTATTCTTCCCGCCGAGGTATTGATAATATGCATTCAGCGTCAGGGAAGCAAAGCAGAGGAATAAAAGCGCAAGCTTCCCGGTATGCAGGCTGATCAGGTGAAGCTCCTTGTTCATGCACAGGATGACCACGTAGTCAAGGAGAAGGACGGCCAGAGAAGCCAGCGTATACTCCTTGCGGTAATCGCGGTTCATCAGGATGATGAATACGTAAGGAAGAAGCGCTAAAAACATAATCTTTAATTCCCTGCGCGTAAGCCCCCGAAGTTCCGGGATGGCCCGCACCGTAAGAAAGGATACAAGGAGCGCCAGGATATAGCACCACCGGTTAGTGATCGTACTGAATCCGCCAAGCACAAAAGCTGCAACGGGAAAGATGCTGAAAGCCATGCAAGTCAGGAATAAGAATTTGAGCAGCCGGTTCCCCTTCTTCATCAGCAGCACGACAACCGCAAGGTAGGAGAGGGGGATAAAGCCAAGCTTTAACCAGGCGCCGGGAGTGGCCGGAGCCGAGATAAAGTAGGTGAAAAGCCGCACGAGCCAGGAGTCACTGTAATAGAAGAAGGACATGGCCGCGATCTCGGAATTACCCGCCCGCCCGGAGCTTACAAAAGAAGCGAAGGACGTGAACAGGGAGATATTGCCGATGACAACACCCAGAAGGTAAGCGCCCGCGAAAGTCCCTGTCGTGGTGAAAAAATATTTCCACGTCTTCTTCTCCTTGTCCCTGGTGAACAGAAACCGCCCGACATAATAGATGCCCATAGCGATCGTGCTCATGTAGATAAAGTAATAGTTGGCCGGCAGTGCAACCGCCACGAAGATGGTGCACAGGTACCACCGCCCTTTGCAAAAGATCTCCTCCGTGGCCAGCATAAGCAAGGGCAGGAAGATCATGGGCGCGATAAAATGCGCGTGGAGTACCCCGGCATAGATGGCAAAGCCGCAGAAGGTATAAAGCATACTTCCAAGAAGGCTTTCCAGATACCCTTTTTTGTGATACAGAAAGAAGACCGACACGGACAGCCCGGCCAGGAAGAAGCGGAACAAAGTGATGATATTGTAAGCGGCCTCCACATTGGAGGAATCAAACAGGGCGAACAGCCAGTAGACCGGCTCGTAGCTTAAAGGAACTGTGTTCCCAAGCCCCACGCGGAAGCTGTAGGAAGGGAAGTTAAAGTCGCCCTTAAGAAGCAGCGAGACGCACTCGCCCACATAGTCGGTAAAATAATGTATCCGCGGGATATACTGGGAGATAGCGTCGTGCATCCAGGCGATGCTGTTGTCATATTCGATGAAAGAAAAGAACACGCAGGCGGCCATCACAAAGAAGGTCACCGTGTAGACAGCAAAGTACAGCCAAAGCACATTCCTCCTCCCCGCCATGAAGTCCTGGTACCATCCCTTAAGCACATCCATAACCCTGCAAAGCATCCTGGCCAATGCTTGTACAAGCTTCCGGTAAGGCGTTACGTACGCGGAAAACAGCCAAAGCACATATACGGGAAGTGCCGGCGCCAGGACAAGCCCTGCCGGTTTGAGCGGCGTGAAGACAAGCACACAGGAAACCAGCGTGGCTGCGGCGCAAGAAAAAGTCCTCCTTTTTGTCCATGCAGGGGAATCCTGCCCGGCCAGTATCCCGGCGGCAAAATACCCGAAAAGGGGCAGGAGCGCGACACCGTCATAAGTCTCGCAGCCGGTAAATACACCGATGATGGGATAGCCGAAGATATGGGACGGGAACCAGGCGAAAGCAACCGCCAGGATGCCTGCGGTAAGAAAAAGCCTTTTCCATCTATAGAAAAGCTTCGTATATTTTGCTGCCAGCGCAGCGCATGCAAACAAGGCCGCAGCGGTAAAAAACATCTCAGAAGGGGTCGGTATCTTTACCATGGTCGCCAGGCGGATCAGGCTCTGGAAGGGATTTTTATGGTTTAGAAGAACCTGGTTTAACAGCCCGGAAAGAATAAATGCTCCGGCGTAAAGCGCAGCGTGCCTTAAGAGAAGACGGATATTTTCTTCTCCCCGGGAAGCATATAAGCCCGCCAGGAATACCATGCCGGGCGCATAGATCAGGCGAAGCAGCAAAAACAGTATATGGTCCTGGCCAAGGATTACCTGGACCGCGCCGCCGCATAAGATCATGAAAATCAGGGAAAGCTCAAGTCCCGTTAAGGTTGCCGGTGCTGTATATTGATTTCTATTCTGCATGATGAAATATCTCCTTCATAAACAATGACCTAAATATATCTTATCCATTTTAACAAAAAAAACAGGATCTGTATAGCATGCTTCGCAGATTTTTTGCACAGGCAAGATATTAAGAAAAGATTAAAATGAATACAAATCCATGTGTTTGGTTTGACAAACGATACTACTGTTAGTATAATAAATTGGAAAATATAGTTCGAAAAATAATGAAAAGATTTTGAAGGAGATGTCCGAATGAGAAGAAGACGCAAAGCAGCCGCCTGTCTTCTGATCGCCTGTCTGATGGCCGTGGCCGCACCGTTAGAGGCGCTGGCACAGGAGAGCGGTGCAGGAGACGATCTGCAGAACATGCAGCAGACGGCAGCAAATGAACAGACAGAAGAAAAGCCGTCTGACAGTTCGCAGGACGGTGAAGAGGATAAGGCACCTGCGGAGGATAAAAAGCCGGATAAGGAGCCAGGGGATAAAGCGCCGGAGAAAGAAAAGCCGGGAGCCGTGGATAAGGACAGCCAGGATACGTCGGACAAAGCTTCCGGGAAAAAGCCTGAAAAGGATAACAGCCAGAAAGGAAGCAGTGAAAAAGCCGGTGTCAATACTAAGGATGAAAAGGAAGAGACAAAGGATGGAAAAGATAAGGCCGGCGGGACAGAAGATTCGGATGAGCCGGAGGAAACGGTAGCCATCGATCCGGACGACCCGGGGAAATACCGCCTTACCGGGCGGGGGACCGGTGATTTTTCATCGGCAGGGATCAAGGCGCAGGCGGTGGCCCATCAGGCAAAGTACAGCGACTGCATCCTCCAGGAGGGTGTTGACGTATCCTATCACAACGGTACCATCAACTGGGATAAGGTCAAGGCGGACGGCATTGATTTCGCAATCATCCGTGTGGCATACCGGGGCTATGAAAACGGCAAGCTTAAGCTGGATACCCAGGCCGTGCGGAATATGCGGGAGGCCAACGAGGCGGGAATCCCCATCGGCGTGTACATATTTTCCCAGGCGGTATCGGCTGCCGAGGCCCGGCAGGAAGCGGACTTTATCGTAAGGAATATCGAAGGATATCAGATAGACCTCCCGGTGGTGCTTGATTTCGAATACGTGGCTACCGGCGTGGGAAGGTTATACAAAGCAAAGCTCAGCAAGAACGCGGCGACCGAGGTGTGCACTGCCTTCTGCAGCAGGGTGAAGTCTCTCGGCTATACTCCGATGGTGTACGCCAATAAGACGATGTATAAAGACAAGACCTATGCGGCGGATATCAGCCAGGAATACCCGATCTGGATGGCGCACTACAACAGTTCCACTGATTATGTAGGGGAATTTGAGTACTGGCAGTACAGCTCAAAGGGCAAAGTAGACGGCATCAGGACGAAGAATAACCCTTATGTGGATATGAATTACCGCTACTATAACACCTTGAGGATTACCGGAAGTACGCTGAGCAGTCTGAGCCTTAAGTGGGAGCCTTATGAAGGTGCGGACAGCTACGATATCTACCGGAAGAGCGGATCCGGTGCTTACGCCCTTTATCAGCCGGAGGTTAAAGGTACGTCCTTTAAGGACACGTCGTTAGCTGAAGGGACATTTTATTCTTATAAAATATATCCGCATGGAACGGATACCTGTATCGGGTTTAATACGGGGATAACGCGGCTTACCGCATCCACGAAGCTTTCGGGGGAAGGCATGGCGTTTGATTCGGTTAAGCTGACATGGCCGAAGGTATCCGGAGCTTCTTCTTATTATATAGAGCGTTATAATTCTTCAAAAAAGGCATATGCTAATATTAAATCCGTTTCCGGCAAGTCTGTTTCCTATACGGACGGAAGCCGGGACGCATCGACGAAATATAAATACAGGATACGGCCCTATAAGGTGGTCTTCAACGGTAGGTCCTTTGGTGATTATTCGAAAGCAGTCAGTGTGAAGACGAAGGGCAAGGTGAAAGCGCAGACGAAGAGCAAGAAGCTAAAGCTCTTAAAGAGTGCGTCCAAGTCTGCCGGGAGCCTTGGCATTATTAAAAATAAAGGGACAAGAGTCATCGTCACCGGAAGCAGCGGGAGCTGGTATAAGCTTTCCACGAAGATTGGCGGAAGGACATTGACCGGTTATATTAAGAAGAGTAGTATTAAATTAATCAAATAAACAGGAAAAGAGGTACAGTTACGACATGGCTAGGCGAAGAAGGCGCAGAAGGAAATCAGGCAATTGGTTCACACGTCTGAGTTTGGGAAAAAAGATCGGAGTATGCTTAGGCGGTGTGTTTCTTGCACTCGCTGCATCCGGAGTTGTGTACGCGGCATCGAAGCTGACAAAGCTGGACAGGCAGGAGATCAAGGCAGAGGATATCGTGATCAATGAAGAGGTTGAAAAGCAGGATCTGGGGACAGGTTATCTGAATGTGGCACTGTTTGGTACGGATTCGCGTTCCGGGCAGCTTGATAAGGGTACCCGTACGGACTGTATTATCGTGGCGAGCCTGAATAAAGAGACAAAAGAGATTCGGATGGTATCGGTATACCGGGATACGCTTCTGGATATCGATGAAGGGCAGCTTCAGAAATGTAACGCGGCTTATGCTTTCGGTGGGCCGACGCAGGCGATCAACATGCTGAATAAGAATCTCGACTTGGATATCCAGGAATTTGTGACGGTTGACTGGGGCGCTATCGCCAAGGCGATCGACCTGCTCGGCGGTGTGGAGATCGATGTTCAGGAAGTGGAGATACAGTATCTCAACAAGTTTGTCGGTGAGACGGCCAAGGCGGCAGGGAAAAAGGCACACAAGGTAAAAAAGGCCGGCCTGCAGAAGCTTGACGGTGTGCAGGCGACGACATACGCGCGTATCCGTTCCACGGCGGGCGGTGATTTTACCCGTACCGAGCGTCAGCGTCTTGTGATTGAAAAGATCGTGGAGCAGGCGCAGAAGGCGGATCTGTCGACCATCAATAAGGTGATCGATAAGGTGTTCCCGACCATTAAGACCAGCTTTTCAGTAGGAGATATTATCTATTATGCCAAGAGTTTTATGGATTATAAGCTGACGGAGAACGCCGGATTCCCGTTTGACAAGACTACGGATACGATTTCCGGGCTGGGAAGCATCGTTATCCCGGTTACGCTGGAGTCGAATGTGGCGAAGCTCCATGAATTTCTGTTCGATAAGAAGGATTATGATGTGTCCACGGCAGTGTCGAACTTAAACAGTGCGATCATCAGCCGGGTAGGACAGAGAACGGCGACGGATGATTCCACGCTCAAGCAGCAGACGTACAAGCCGACGAAGGAAGACAGGGAACAGGAACGGCAGACAACGTATGTTAAGCCGAAGAAGCCGAATCAGAACAATGACGATAATGACAGGCCAAGCAGCGGCGGCAACTCCGGTGATGATAATTCCGGCGGAAGCTCAGGAGGAAGCAGTTCAGGAGGAAACAGCGGCGGTGATAATTCGGGCGGAAGTTCAGGAGGAGACAGTTCGGGCGGAAGTTCAGGAGGAAGCTCGGGAGGAGACAGTTCGGGCGGAAGCTCGGGCGGTGATAATTCGGGCGGAAGTTCAGGAGGAGACAGCTCGGGCGGAAGCTCAGGAGGAGACAGTTCGGGCGGAAGCTCAGGAGGAGACAGTTCCGGCGGAAGCTCAGGAGGAGACAGTTCGGGCGGAAGTTCGGGCGGAGACAGTTCCGGTGGAGGTGCCGCAGAAGACGGTGCCAGTGAGGAGTAATCTCTGACAGGAATTTTGTAACATGTCATAGGATTCAAAGGTGATATGCAGGAATAAACGGGTGCATATCACCTTTTTGTTTACATTTTTCATGATTTTTGCTAAAATGTAGTCTAAAAGTGCAAACAGACAGTTATGCTTTATTAATATAGAAAGTTACGGAGGGGTAAATATGTGTGGAATAGTAGGCTATATCGGAAACAGGCAGGCAGCGCCGATTCTGTTGGATGGGCTGTCCAAGCTTGAATACAGAGGTTACGATTCAGCGGGGATTGCGGTTTACAACGGAAGTGAGATTGGTATGGAGAAGGCGAAGGGACGTCTTAAGGTCTTAAGCGAGCTGACCCATGACGGGGCGACCCTGCCCGGTACGATGGGCATCGGGCATACGAGATGGGCGACTCACGGCTCGCCGTCAGATACCAACGCCCATCCCCATTTCAACCAGAATCAGAGCATCGTTGTGGTACATAACGGTATTATCGAGAACTATCTGAAGCTTAAGAAGAGGCTGGAGAGAAAGGGCTACAACTTTGTGTCCGAGACAGATACGGAAGTGATCGCCCATCTTCTGGATTACTATTATGACGGCAATCCGCTCCGCGCCGTGACAAAGATCATGCACCGCATGGAGGGGTCTTACGCGCTGGGGCTCATTTTTAAGGATCATCCGGATGAGCTTTACGCGGTGAGGAAGGACAGCCCGCTGATCGTAGGGCGCACTGACGGCGGCAGCATCATCGCCTCAGATGTCCCGGCAGTGCTCAAGTACACGAGAGATGTGTATTTTATTGAAAATGAAGAGATTGTGCGCCTGAAGGAAGATTCCATGGAGTTTTTCACGGTGGACGAGGAGCCGATCGAGAAGGAGTCCGTGAGGATCGAGTGGGATGTGAATGCCGCGGAGAAGGGCGGCTATGAGCATTTCATGCTGAAGGAGATGAACGAGCAGCCGAAGGCGGTCACGGATACATTTTCGCCGAGGATCAAAAATGACCAGATTGTCATCGAGGAGCTTGGCATGTCGGATGAGGATATGCAGAGGATCGACAAGATCATGATCGTGGCCTGCGGCTCGGCTTACCACACCGGGGTCACAAGCAAATATATCTTTGAGGATCTGGCAAGAATCCCGGTGGAGGTAGATCTGGCATCGGAGTTCCGCTACCGCAGGCCGATCCTCAGTGACCGGACCCTTGTCATCGTGATCAGCCAGTCAGGCGAGACGGCGGATACGCTGGCGGCCTTGAGAGAGTCGAAAAAACAGGGGGCGAGAGTGTTAGGGATCGTGAATGTTGTAGGAAGCTCGATCGCCAGGGAGGCAGATAACGTGATGTATACCTGGGCGGGGCCGGAGATCGCGGTAGCTACGACGAAGGCTTATTCGGCACAGCTTATCGCCCTTTACCTGCTGGCGATGAAATTTGCCTGCGCCAGGGGACAGATGGGAGAGGAACTTCTCCGGGAGATGCTTTCCGACCTGCGTGCGCTGCCGTCCCAGATTGAGATGCTCCTGAATAATAAAGGGAAGATCCAGCGCTTTGCCAACCGTTACCTGGCGGCGCGGGATGTGTTTTTCATCGGGCGGGGCGTGGATTATGCCATTTCCCTGGAAGGGTCCCTGAAGCTTAAGGAAATCTCTTATATCCATTCGGAAGCCTATGCCGCCGGGGAACTTAAGCACGGGACGATCTCCCTCATCGAGGAGGGGACGCTGGTTGCGGCAGTTCTGACCCAGAAGGAGCTTTATAAGAAGACACTGAGCAATATGGTGGAGGTGAGTACGAGAGGCGCGTTCGTGCTGGCGGTTACGAACGAGGGCAACACAGAGGTAGAGCGCGCGGCGGATTATGTAATCTACATCCCGGAGACGAACAAATATTTTACAAATTCTCTGGCGATCATCCCGCTTCAGCTTTTCGGCTATTATATTGCGGTGGGCAGAGGATGCGATGTCGACAAACCGAGAAATCTGGCGAAATCAGTTACTGTTGAATAGGTGGTTGAACTTTTTGCGAGAATATAGTAGTATAGGGTAGTGCTGGATGAAAATTTAGATAAGACTATACAAAAGAAAGGTTAGGTATGGCGAGAAGACGGGAATTAGCGGCAATCAGAGCTGCGAAGGCCAGAAAGAGGAGAAGACGCAAAAAGAGACTCAGGGCGGCCATCATATTTATCGAGACGTTTATCCTGATCATGCTGATGGGAACAGCGTATGTCATGGCGAAATATGATAAATTCCAGAGAGTGGACATTGATAAGGATAATATAGAAGTAAATGAAGGGATAAAGCTTGAGGGATATACGACAATAGCTCTCTTCGGCGGAGATTCCAGGGAGGGGCAGCTTGAGGAGGGGACACACGCCGATACGATCATCATCGTATCCATCGACAATGACAGCAAGGAGATCCGCATGGCTTCCATTTACCGGGATACGCTGTTAAAGCAGATGAACGATACATACCGGAAGGCGAATAACGCGTATTTTGTCGGCGGGCCTGAGGAGGCCATCAATATGCTGAATAAGAACCTGGATCTTGACATTGAAGATTATGCCACCGTGGATTTTAAGGCTATGGCGGATGTGGTGGATCTGATGGGCGGTCTGGAGATGACCGTGACAGATGCGGAAGCCGAGATGATGAACAAGTATATCGGCGAGACAGCGAAGGCGGCAGGGAAAAAGGCCAATGAGCTTTCGGGCGCCGGGACTTATACGCTTGACGGTCCCCAGGCGGTCACCTATTCGCGGCTGCGAAAGCTGGAGGGCGGTGATTACAAGCGTACCGAACGTCAGCGCGAGGTGATCAAGAAGCTGTTCGAGAAGGTGACGGCTACAGACCTGGCTGCCATCAATGAGATCATCGATACGGTATTTCCGCAGGTATCCACAAGCTTCAGCCTGAAAAAGATCATCGGGCTTTCGACGGCGCTCATGGAATACAGGCTCGGGGACAGTACGGGCTTTCCTTTTGACAAGGCAGACGGGATCACTTATCCGGAGGCCGGCGATGTGGTAGTGGCACAGGGGCTTGCGGAGAACGTAAAAGAGCTTCACGAATTTCTGTATCCCGATGAGCCTGCGAAGGAGGTATCAGATACCGTGCAGATGATCTCCGAGGAGATTGCCCTGGAGACAGGTGTGGTCAGGCCGCCGGAGCTTGACGCTGAACCTGAGGACGGGGAAGGGGAAACCCCGGACGGAGGTAGCGAGGACGGAGAAGACAATGAAGAGGGCAGTTCCGGTGATGATACGGAAGATACAGAGGACAGCGGGGATACCGGTAGACCGTATGTAGACACCGCAGATGCAGAATTTGTGGAGGAATGAGAAGATGAACAAAAAAGAGGGTAAGAACATGAGAGTTGCAAAGAAAATCAGTAGTGTGTTATTGGCGCTGTGTCTGTTGGTGCCGTGTTTTTCCATGACTGCTTATGCGGCGGACGGAAAGATTTCCTTTTCAGACCCGGAGACGAAGGTCGGGGAAGTTGTGGAGGTAAAGTGCGCGGTACGCTTAACCAGCGGTTCCCTCGGGGATGTGGAAGTGAATTTAAACTTTGACAGCGATGCTTTAAGCTTTGAATCGGGAGACGGGGCGGAGTCCAGCGAGGACGGCAGCGTTACCTGTATCGGGAACGGCGGCTCCTCGGAGCAGATCTTTATGCTGAACTTTGAGGCACTTAAAGAAGGAAGCACAAAGATCACGGTGTCGGATGCTGCGGTGTCCTCGGCAGACGGAAGCGAGCTTACCCTTGATGAGGGCAATTCTACCGTAAAGATCAGCAAAGGTAAATCTTCCAAGGGTAAGAAGAAAAAAAGCGGCGGCGCCGCTAATGATATGCAGGTTGAGATTGACGGGACGGCATACATGCTGACCGATGATTTCCCGGAAGGAGACGTGCCTGACGGCTACGAGCGCATGATGGTCACTCTCGACGGGCAGGAGCGCCAGATGGTGGTGAACGCCAACAGCGGCGTGACCCTTGCTTATCTGCTGAACGGGGATAAGGGTGATTTCTTTTTATACAATGAGGAGGACGCTACTTTCGCGCCCTATGAGGAGCTGGTGATCTCCGACAAAACGTCCATCATCCTGCTCAGCGACACTTCGGCGGTAAATTTATCTTCTGATTATAAAGAGGCGAAGCTTACCCTGGATGATAAGACATTTCCAGTGTGGCAGAAATCCGGTGAGGAAGGGATTTATGTGCTCTATGCCATGAACAGTAACGGCGAGAAAGATTATTACCGTTACGATGCGGAGGAGAATACGTACCAGAAGTTTACGCCGGAGAGCGGCGGGGAGAAAAAGGAGGAAGTTTCCGGCCTGTTAGGCAAGGCAGAGAATTTTATCGGGAAAAACATCCAGAAGATTGTTTTTTTCGGCGGGCTGGGCCTGCTGGTGATCATCGTCCTTATCCTGGTCCTTGGCATCAAGCTTCATAACCGTAATGCGGAGCTTGACGAGCTCTATGAGGAATACGGGCTTAACGACGAGGAACCGCAGCCGGTTAAGGAGAAGAAAAAGGGAAAAGGAAAAGAGAAAGGTCCAATGAAGCCGGCAAAGGGCAAGGGCAAGAAGAAGGATGAATTTGACGAGGATGATTTCGAGGATGACTTTGCCACCGGGAACATGGACTTTACCGAGGATATAGGGCTTACCTCGGATCTGGACTTTACGGAGAACATAGGCTTTACTGCGGACATGGGCTTTACTTCGGATCTGGACTTTACGGAAGATATGGGCTTTACGGAGGAAGATTTCCAGACGGAGCAGATGGGCTACGGGGAAGAGGATTTCCAGACGGAGCAGATGGGTTACGGGGAAGAGGATTTTGCCACAGAGGAGCTTGGCTTTGACGAGGGCGATTTCTCTACCGGCCAGATGGATTTTGATGACGGGGATCTGCTTGATGACGTAGATTCTGATGAGTTTGTGGTCTACGGCGGACAGAGCCGTACGGAAGAGCTGACTATTGATGATCTGGACGATCTTTTAAATGACAGCCCGAAAAAGAGCAGGCGTTCTGACCCGGATGATACGTTCAAGGTTGATTTTATTGATTTGGATTAGGGTGATATGGACCCCTGCATAAGATGCAGGGGTTTGTTGTCTGTATGGTTACATTTGATAAAGCAGGGAGGAACGAGATGAGAAGGAAAAGAGCCAGCGAGAAAAAAAGCTTCTTTAAGGGGACCGTCATGGGCGGGCTGTCAGTCTTTGGCCTGCTTCATCTGCTGGTATTTCGGACAGTATTTGAGCGGCCGCAAAAAAAGTGGAAGAGAAAACGGTACGACTGTGCCCTTGTCTGCGGTTGTCCGGCGAACCTGAACGGGAGCCCGTCAGCGACGATGAAGACCCGGGTGGAGAGAGCCGTTGAATTGTGGAGAGAGGGGAAGGTTGACAAGATTTTTTTTACTGGTGGGAGAGTTAAGAATGTCCATGTAGAAGCGGAGGTCATGAAGGAGTATGCCGTGGCTCTCGGCGTGCCAGAGGAAAGGATCGTGACCGAGACACAGTCGGTGAGTACGTACCACAATATGATGCACGCGAGACGCATCATGGAGGATGAGGGATTGAAAAACTGTGTGGTCGTCACCAACAACTGGCATCTTAGAAAGGCCGGGCATTACGCGAAGAAGTTCGGGCTGGACTATGTGATGTGCGGGGCGAAGGAGCCGGAAAATGCGAGGTTTGCCGATACGCTTTGGAGATACTTAAGCATCAACCTGCATATGTATATTAACTTTTACCGGGGATTATCTTAAGGCTTAAACGCGCGCTGCGGGGCGGTACTTCCGGGAAAATGGACAAAGGAGGAAAAGATGGGCTATGGGACTGATCGAGCTGTTTTTTATTGCTGTTGGGCTTTCCATGGATGCATTTGCCGTGTCTGTCTGCAAGGGGCTTGCCATGCCTGTGTGTACGGGAAAGCGGATGGGTATCGTGGGGATGTACTTCGGCGGATTCCAGGCGCTGATGCCGGTGGTTGGATATTTCCTCGGGGTGCAGTTTAAGGATGTGATCACTTCGGTGGATCACTGGATCGCGTTTATCCTTCTTGGGCTTATCGGCGCCAATATGCTTAAAGAGGCGTTTGATGACGGGGAGGAAGAGACGGACGCTTCCCTGGATGTGCGTACGATGGTGGGGCTTTCTGTGGCTACCAGTATCGATGCGCTGGCGGTGGGGGTGACGTTCGCGTTCCTTAAGGTGGCGATCGGGCCTGCGGTGATTTTTATTGGCGTAATTACATTTACATTATCCGCTGCAGGTGTTAAAATAGGCAGTATATTCGGGTTAAGGTACAAGGCGAAGGCGGAAGTCTTCGGCGGGGTGATCCTCATCCTCATGGGGGTGAAGATCCTGCTTGGGCATCTTGGCGTGTGGTGACAGTTTTTCAGAGAGGTATGGATATGAAGTGGAGAAAATATCGGTTAAAGACGACGACAGAGGCGGAAGATATGGTGAGCAGCATGCTGGCAGAGCTTGGCATCGGGGGTGTGCAGATTGAAGATCTGGTTCCGCTGACTAATGAGGATAAGGAACGGATGTTTGTGGATATCCTGCCGGAGATCTCGGCGGACGACGGGACAGCTTATCTGACCTTTTACCTGGACATGGAGGAGGACGCTTCAGCCGTTCTTGCGGCTGTTTGCGGGGAGCTTGACAAGATGCGCGCATATCTTGACGTAGGGGAATGCACCATCGAAGAGTCGGAGACGGAGGATGTGGACTGGGTGAATAACTGGAAAAAGTATTTCCACCAGTTTTATATCGACGATATCCTGGTCATCCCGTCATGGGAGCAGGTTAAGGCGGAGGATGAGGGAAAGCTTGTCATCCATATCGATCCCGGGACCGCCTTTGGGACGGGGATGCATGAGACGACGCAGCTTTGTATCCGGGCACTGAAAAAGTATGTGAAGGAGGGAGATACCGTCCTGGATGTGGGATGCGGCAGCGGCATCCTGGGAATGTTGGCCCTTAAGTTCGGCGCGGGCTTTTCGATGGGGACGGATCTTGACCCCTGCGCGGTCACTGCGACCCATGAGAATATGGAAGCAAACGGCATCGGGAAGGACAGCTACGAGGTGCTGGCCGGAAACATCATCAATGAAAAAGAGGTGCAGGAGCAGGCAGGGTATGGAAGATATGATATCGTCCTTGCCAATATCCTTGCCGATGTGCTCGTGCCGCTGACGCCGGTGGTGCCTGCCCATATGAAGTCCGGCGCTGTCTACATCACCAGCGGGATCATCGACGATAAGGAGCAGGCGGTTGTGGAAGCGGTCAAGGCTGCCGGCCTTAAAGTCCTTGAGGTGAACCATCAGGGCGAGTGGGTATCGGTAGTGGCCAGGAAGGATTAAGGAGTATCCCTATGCAGCATTTTTTTGTGCCGACTTCCCAGGTGGGGGAGACGCAGATCATCATCACCGGTTCGGATGTGAACCATATGAAAAATGTCCTCCGGATGGGCGCGGGCGAGGAACTTACGGTCAGCGCCGGTAATAACTGCCGGTACCTTTGCCAGGTGAAGGAATATACAGGAGACGGAAAGCAGGCAGTGCTCAGTATCACGAAGCGACAGGACAACGATACGGAGCTTCCCTCAAGGCTATATCTTTTCCAGGCGCTCCCCAAGCAGGATAAGATGGAGTTTATCGTCCAGAAGGCAGTGGAGCTTGGGGCGTACCAGATCATCCCCGTTGCGGCGAAGCGCTGCGTGGTGAAGCTGGATGAGAAAAAGGCGAAGAAAAAGACCGGGCGGTGGCAGGAGATCGCCAGGAGCGCGGCGAAGCAGTCGGGGCGCGGCCTTGTGCCGGAAGTTAAGGATGTCCTTGGCTGGAGCGCGGCACTTAAAGCAGCGGCGGAGCTTGACGTGTTGCTGATCCCTTATGAGCTTGCCAAAGGTATGGCCGGGACGAAGGAAATATTAAGAAATATCCGGCCGGGGCAGTCGGTGGGCATCTTTATCGGCCCGGAGGGCGGTTTTGAAAAGACGGAGATAGCAGAAGCCATGGCAGCGGGCGCAGAGCCGATTACCCTTGGCAGGCGGATCCTTCGGACAGAGACGGCAGGAATTACGGCATTATCGCTGTTGATGTTCCAATTAGAGGAATAGCCACATATGCTAAGAATAAGAAAAGAAAAACAGGAAGCAGATATGAGAGAAATATATTTGGACAATTCCGCCACAACCTGCGCATACGAGTGCGTCGGCGACCTTGTGCGCAAGGTTATGTGCGAGGATTACGGGAATCCGTCCTCCATGCACAAAAAAGGTATGGAGGGGGAAAGGTATATAAAAGAGGCAAAGGAAACACTGGCGAAGCTCTGGAAGGTACAGGAAAAGGAGATTTTCTTTACGTCCGGTGGGACAGAGAGTGACAACCTGGCACTCATCGGCGCAGCGAGGGCGAACCGGAGGGCAGGAAACCATCTGATCACCTCGGCGATCGAGCACCCGGCCATCATCAATACCATGCGGTATCTGGAGGAGGAGGGGTTCCGGGTGACTTATCTTCCGGTGGACCGCTTCGGCAGGATTCGGCTTGAGGCGCTGAAAAAAGCCCTGTGCAGGGAGACGATCCTTGTGTCGGTCATGTATGTCAATAACGAGGTAGGTTCCGTGCAGCCCATCCAGGAGGCGGCGAGCATCGTCAAGGCTTACAATAAGAACATCCTGTTCCATGTGGATGCCGTGCAGGGGTTTGGGAAATATTATATTTACCCGAAGCGGCTCAAGGTGGATATGTGCTCAGTGAGCGGCCACAAGATCCACGGCCCCAAGGGCATCGGCGCCCTCTATATCGACAGCAGGGTGAAGATAAAGCCTATCGTCTTCGGCGGGGAGCAGCAGAAAAATATCCGCTCCGGTACGGAGAATGTGCCGGGGATCGCGGGGCTTGCCCTGGCAGCTAAGACTATTTATGAGGATCTGGATGAGAAGGTGGCGGCCATGCGCGCCCTCAAAGAGCATTTTATTGAAGGGGTGACCAGGATTGAGAATACGAAGATCCACGGGATGTATGACGAGACTTCCGCGCCCCATATCATCAGCGTAGGGTTTGCGGGCATCCGGAGCGAAGTGCTGCTCCATGCGCTGGAGGAGAAGGGAATCTATGTATCCTCCGGATCGGCATGTTCATCCAACCATCCCCAGGTGAGCGGCGTGCTTAAAGGTATCGGCGCAGACCAGGAATATCTGGACGCAACTTTGCGGTTCAGCATGTCGGAGTTTACGACCCTGGAGGAGATCGACTATACGCTGGAGGCGCTAAAGAGCCTTGTCCCGGCGTTGAGAAAATATACGAGGCATTAATTTTCGCAGGCGCGGTCCGGCAAAGAATGCCCGCCGCGCTTAACCCTCTGGAAGCCGCCAAGGCAGGAGACGAAGGAGAGAAAGATGAGATTTCATACATTTTTGTTAAAATACGGAGAGATTGGGATTAAAGGAAAGAACCGCTATCTTTTTGAGGATGCGCTGGTCCGTCAGGTCCGCCGTGCGCTTAAAGAGGTGGACGGAGAGTTTTGTGTCTATAAAAAGCAGGCGCGGATCTACGTGGACTGTGAAGGAGAATACGATTACGAGGAGACGGTAGATAAGCTTAAGAAGGTGTTCGGTTTGGTAGGTATCTGCCCGGTGGTAAGGCTTGCGGAGAATGGCTTTGAGGAGCTGAAAAAAGAGGTTGTGGCTTACATGGATGAGATGTATGCGGATAAGGACTTTACGTTCAAGGTGGAGTCCAGGCGCGCAAAGAAGACTTATCCGAAGAATTCCATGGAGATAAGCCGGGATCTTGGGGAGGCCATCCTTGAGGCGTTCCCGGATATCCGCGTGGATGTCCACCATCCGGATGTGCTGGTCAATATCGAGGTGCGCGACGACGTGTACGTGTATTCCCAGATCATCCCAGGAGCCGGTGGTATGCCTGTTGGCACTAACGGGAAGGCCATGCTGCTTTTATCGGGCGGTATCGACAGCCCGGTGGCGGGGTATATGGTCGCCAAGCGGGGTGTGGGACTTGAGGCCACGTATTTCCATGCTCCGCCGTATACCAGCGAGCGGGCGAAGCAGAAGGTGGTGGAGCTGGCAAAGAAGGTGGCGCAGTATTCCGGCCCCATTAAGCTTCATGTGGTGAACTTTACGGACATCCAGCTCTATATCTACGATCAGTGCCCCCACGACGAGCTGACCATCATCATGCGCCGGTATATGATGCGGATCGCGGAGCATTTTGCGAAAGCGGACGACTGTCTCGGGCTGATCACGGGCGAGAGCATCGGCCAGGTGGCAAGCCAGACCATGCAGAGCCTTGCGGCGACCAATGACGTATGTACGCTTCCGGTGTACCGGCCGCTCATCGGGTTTGACAAGCAGGAGATCGTGGATGTGGCGGAAAGGATTGATACCTACGAGACGTCTATCCAGCCTTTTGAGGACTGCTGTACGATCTTCGTGGCAAAGCATCCAGTGACAAAGCCGAACATCGAAGTGATCCGGCGCTCGGAGGAGCGGTTAAGTGAAAAGATCGATGCCCTGTTCGCGGAGGCGGTCCGCACGGCGGAGATCATCGAGATAAAGTAGACGGGAAAAAAATAGTCAGACCCGGGTTAGAGGGTCTGACTGTCTTTGTAAAGTGATACCGCCGGTACGGGTTTATACAATGTACGGCTTTAAGATGTCAAGGATGTTTTCGATGTCGGCTTCAGTGGCATGGATGTTCAGATCGATCGGTTTGGACAGATCCAGGCTGAAGATTCCCATGATAGATTTTGCGTCGATGACATACCTTCCGGATACAAGATCGAAATCATTGTCAAATTTTGTGATTTCGTTTACGAAGGATTTCACTTTATTGATAGAGTTTAAAGAAATTTGTACGGTTTTCATAAATTACCTCCTTATTGTCATTTTATTCACTATTATATTATAGGGACAAATTGGAAAAGTCAAGAAAATGTTTAAAATAGAAAGGGATTAGCCATGAAAAGAGTAGCGCTCCACAATTTGGGATGCAAGGTGAACGCCTATGAGATGGAAGCCATGCAGCAGCTCCTTTCGGAAAACGGTTACGAGATCGTACCGTTTTCTGAGTATGCGGATATCTATATCGTCAATACCTGTACGGTGACCAACATGGCAGACCGGAAGTCAAGGCAGATGCTCCACCGGGCGAAGAAGAATAATCCGGATGCGGTGATCGTGGCGGCGGGCTGTTATGCGCAGGAAAAGGGCGGACAGGCAGACGGCTGTATCGACATTATCGTCGGGAACAACCGGAAAAAAGATATCGTGGAGATACTTGCCCGGTATGAGGAGGAGAGCCGGGGGAAGATGCTTGATGTGCGTCTCGATATCGGACAGGTCAGGGACTACGAAGAGCTCAGCCTTTCTAAGACTGCGGAGCATACCCGGGCTTACATCAAGATCCAGGACGGGTGCAACCAGTTCTGCTCTTACTGCATCATTCCCTATTCCAGAGGGCGGGTCCGCAGCAGGAGCACAGAGAGCGTGCTTAAGGAGGTTCGGGCTCTTTCGGAAAATGGTTATAAGGAAGTGGTGCTTACCGGTATCCATTTAAGTTCCTATGGGGCGGACTTTGCCGGGGCGAAGGAAGATCTCCTGGCATTGATCTTAAGGGTCCATGAGGTTCCGGGCATTGAGCGGATCAGGCTCGGTTCCCTGGAACCGAGGATCATCACGGAGGAATTTGCGGGGAAACTGTCGGCATTGCCGAAGATCTGCCCCCATTTCCACCTGTCCTTACAGAGCGGGTGCGATGCCACGTTAACGCGCATGAACCGCCGGTATACCATCAGGGAGTACGAAGAAAAGTGCCGCCTGCTTCGGAGATATTTTCAGGATCCGGCGCTGACTACGGACATTATCGTGGGGTTCCCGGGAGAGACGGAGGAAGAGTTCCTGCAGTCGGAAGCCTTTGTGGATGAGGTGGACTTTTATGAGACCCATATTTTTAAATATTCAAGGCGGGAAGGGACGAAGGCTGCAGATATGCCTGGCCAGGTTCCGGAGAAAGTAAAAAATGAACGGAGCGCGAAGATGCTTGCCCTGAATAAACGTAAGCAGGAGGCTTACGAGCGGGCAATGGTCGGAACCGTCAGGGAGGTGCTCATCGAAGAGGTTATGGAGGATGAGGGCGGCCTTTACGGGATCGGCCATACGAAGGAGTATATCAAGATCAGGCACAAACTGGACAAAAACCGTATAAATGAGATAGTAAATGTAGAAATTGAGAGCCATTTGCAAATAATCCATTGAATTTTGTATGGCTTTAGGTTAGAATAAGAAAGAAGTATTTTTGAAGGACGTGAGTATATGAAAGATTTAAGCAGTACCCAATTTTTTCAGGTAGAAAGCGGTCCACAAATTCAAGCAAAAGATATCCTTGAGATTGTGTACAAAGCTCTGAGCGAAAAAGGTTATAATCCGGTGAATCAGATCGTCGGATATATTATGTCAGGAGACCCGACGTATATTACCAGCCACAACAGCGCGAGAAGCCTGATCATGAAGATGGAACGGGACGAATTAGTAGAGGAGATGCTCAAGACGTATATTGAGCATAACGGCTGGTTATAATGTCGATGAGAATTATGGGATTGGATTACGGTTCGAAGACTGTGGGAGTTGCGGTCAGTGACCCTCTGCTTATTACGGCGCAGGGAATTGAGACGATCACCCGCAGGGAGGAGAACAAGCTTAGGAAGACCTGTGCGCGTATAGAAGAACTGATCGCAGAGTATGAAGTGGGGCGCATCGTCGTCGGTTTTCCCAAGCTTTTGAATAACGATATCGGAGAGCGGGCGAAAAAGGCGATGGAATTTGGTGAGATGCTTAAGAGACGGACCGGCCTTGAGGTCGTGATGTGGGATGAGCGTCTGACTACAATAGAGGCAGAGCGGACGTTGATCGAGAATAAGGTAAGACGGGAGAA
Source organism: uncultured Lachnospiraceae bacterium (assembly GCA_947363565.1). Lineage (GTDB taxonomy): Bacteria > Bacillota > Clostridia > Lachnospirales > Lachnospiraceae > MD308. The sequence goes on from CANAPP010000001.1 coordinate 27,614, forward strand.
CCGCAAAAAATTTATCGATAAGATTGCGGCAGTTTTTATCCTGCAGGGATATCTGGATGCGGTATCGGATAAGTAGGTGTCCGGCTAAAGCGGATATTCAGGCTTAAGAGGTTGATAAGATGGAGAAGATTACATTTATGTCGAAGGAGCTCGAAGAAGAAGTAGATTTTTTCGTTCTGGAGCAGACGAAGATTAACGGAGTTTCCTATATCCTGGTCACAGATTCCGAGAGAGGGGACGCACAGTGCCTGATCTTACGGGATATGTCAGCGGCAGAGGAGACGGACAGCATTTACGAGATTGTGGACGATGACGATGAACTTGGCGTGATTTCAAAAGTATTTGAGGAACTGTTGGAGGATGTGGATATAGAGCGGTAACGCTCTGTTTATATGCCATACATGCAGGTACGTCCGATGACAGCGGGCGTATTGCAGGTACGAAAGCTAAGATTCTGAGAGGGTAGTGATTTTATGTCTATCAGTCAGGAAAAATTCAGGCAGATGCTGAAAGAAAAAGGACTTAAGGTAACGAATCAACGGTTACTTGTGTTAGAGGTACTCGCGTGTCACAAAGACAGGCATATGACCGTGGAGGATATCTATGATCTGGTAAAGGAGGATAATCCCGATATCGGGCTTGCGACGATTTACCGGACGGTACAGCTATTGCTGGAAATGCAGTTGGTGGACCGCATCAGTCTGGATGATGGGTGTGTGCGCTATGAAATCGGAGAAGGGATAAGCGCGGAAAGAAAACACCACCATCATCATCTGATCTGCAGGATGTGTGGGAATGTGCAGCCGTTTAAGGACGACTGGCTGGACAAGCTTGAAGGCCATATCGAGGAGGAGACTGGCTTCCACGTGTTAGACCACGAACTGAAATTTTACGGCCAATGTAAAGAATGCCTTAAGAAGACGGAAAAATAATATATGGAGGTGGAAATTTGAAAAAAGAAAACAACGGAAAATTGCGTATCATTCCGCTGGGAGGACTGGAGAAGATCGGAATGAATATTACTGTCTTTGAATACGGAGACAGTATTATTGTGGTGGACTGCGGTCTGGCTTTCCCGGAGAATGATATGCTTGGAATCGATCTGGTGATTCCGGATATTACCTACCTGAAGGATAATATACAGAAGGTGAAGGGGTTTGTCATCACCCATGGCCATGAGGACCATATCGGAGCCTTGTCATATGTGCTTCGGGAGATGAATCTTCCAATCTATGCGACAAAGCTCACAATGGGAATTATCGAGAAAAAGCTTACAGAGCACAATCTTTTAAGAAGTACAAGAAGGAAAGTCGTAAGGCATGGGCAGTCTATTAATCTGGGACAATTTCGGATTGAATTTATCAAGACGAATCACAGTATCCAGGATGCAGCCGCCCTCGCCATTTATTCGCCGGCGGGAATCGTGGTGCATACGGGAGACTTTAAGGTGGACTATACACCGGTGTTTGGAGATGCCATAGATTTACAGCGTTTTGCGGAGATTGGGAAGAAAGGTGTGCTGGCGTTGATGAGCGACAGTACCAATGCGGAGCGGACAGGCTTTACTCAGTCCGAACGGACAGTGGGGCTTACCTTTGACCATATCTTTGCAGAACATCAGCATACCAGGATCATCATCGCTACCTTTGCGTCCAATGTAGACCGCGTGCAGCAGATCATCAACTCTGCCTGCAAGTATAACCGCAAGGTTGTGGTGGAAGGACGCAGTATGGTGAGCATCATCCAGGTAGCCCAGGAGCTTGGATATTTGAGCGTCCCGGCGAACACGCTGATCGAGATTGACCAGCTTAAGAATTACCCGCCGGAAAAGACAGTGCTGATCACCACAGGCAGCCAGGGAGAGTCTATGGCAGCGCTTTCCCGTATGGCGGCGGATGTGCATAAAAAGGTGACGATCATGCCGGGGGATACGGTAATCTTCAGCTCTAACCCGATCCCGGGCAACGAAAAGTCCGTATCCAAGGTCATCAATGAGCTTTCCGAGAAGGGCGCTAATGTGATCTTCCAGGATGCCCATGTATCGGGGCACGCCTGCCAGGAGGAGTTAAAGCTCATCTATTCGCTGGTTAAACCGAAGTATGCCATTCCCATACACGGGGAGTTCCGCCACAGGAATGCCAACGCGAAGCTGGCAAGGACGCTGGGGATCCCGAAGGAGAATGTTTTCCTTATCCATTCCGGGGATGTGATGGAGCTTGACAGCGAGAAGGCGGAGGTTGTGGACAAGGTGCACACCGGGGAGATCCTTGTGGATGGACTCGGCGTGGGCGATGTGGGCAATATCGTCTTAAGGGACAGACAGCACCTGGCGGAGGACGGTATCCTTATCGTGGTGCTTACCCTTGAGCGCGGGAGCAACCAGCTTCTTGCTGGGCCGGATATTGTGTCCCGGGGCTTTGTCTATGTGCGGGAGTCCGAGATGCTTATGGAAGAGGCGAGACAGATCCTCACTGATGCGGTGGAGGACTGCCTTATGCATCAGCGCAACGCGGACTGGAGCAAGATCAAGCTGGTGATCCGCGATAAGATGAATGACTTCATCTGGAAGCGGACGAAGCGAAAACCGATGATCCTGCCGATTATTATGGATGTATAAGATGATAGTAGATGAGAGAACTGTGACGTATATCCACTCTCTGGAACTTCCGGAGCGTGAGATTATTGAGAAAATAGAGCAGGAAGCGCTTACGGCCCGCGTGCCGGTCATCCGCAAGGAGACCCAGAGCTTCTTAAAAGTGCTCCTGCTGCTGAAAAAGCCGCTTCGTATCCTGGAGATCGGAGCGGCTGTCGGATTTTCGGCAATCCTGATGAGCGAGTATATGCCGGCAGACGGTCATATCACCACCATTGAAAATTACGGAAAGCGTATCGCAGCTGCCCGTGAGAATATCTGTCGGGCGGGGAGAGAAGGGCAGATCACGCTCCTTGAGGGCGATGCGCTGGAGGTGATGAAGACCCTTTCCGGCCCCTATGACTTTATCTTCATGGATGCCGCCAAAGGACAGTATATCCAGTATCTTCCGGAGGCCATACGGCTGCTTTCGCCGGAGGGTGTGCTGCTGTCTGACAATGTTTTGCAGGACGGGGACATCATCGAATCCCGTTTCGCGGTGGAGAGAAGGAACCGGACGATCCACAGCCGCATGAGAGAGTATCTGTATCAGTTAAAGCATGACGGGCGGCTTGAGACATCGATATTGCCTCTGGGGGACGGGATCGCGCTGAGTGTGAAAACAGGAAAGTGACGGGCAGCGACGGGGATTTTAACTCTCCCGGCAGCTGCCAAATGTGCATGCAAGCATGCCCGCCTGGCCAGTTATGCGCGGGAATAAAAGATAGAAAATGGGAGATTAGACAGATGGGAGATCATAGACGTCCGGAACTTCTGATTCCGGCCAGCAGCCTGGAGGTGCTTAGGACGGCGGTCATATTTGGTGCCGATGCGGTCTATATCGGGGGCGAGGCGTTCGGGCTCCGCGCCAAGGCGAAGAATTTTTCCATGGAGGATATGCGGGAAGGGATTGCATTTGCCCATGAAAGAGGCGTGAAGGTACATGTGACGGTGAATATCCTGGCTCATAATGACGACCTTCCCGGCGTAAAAGAGTATTTAAAGGAACTGAGGGAACTTAAGCCGGACGCGCTGATCATCGCAGATCCGGCAGTGTTTATGCTGGCGAAGGAGATCTGTCCGGAGATTGACCGCCATGTGAGCACCCAGGCGAACAATACGAATTACGGCACCTACCGGTTCTGGTGGGAACTTGGGGCAAAGCGGGTCGTGTCGGCGAGGGAGCTTTCTCTTAAGGAAATCAAGGAAATCCGCGGGCATATCCCTGAGGAGATGGAGATAGAGAGCTTTATCCACGGCGCCATGTGCATTTCCTACTCGGGGCGGTGCCTGCTGAGCAGTTTCTTCACCGGACGGGACGCCAACCATGGGGCGTGCACCCATCCCTGCCGCTGGAAATACGCGGTAGTGGAGGAGACAAGGCCCGGCGAGTATATGCCCGTCTATGAAAATGAGCGGGGCACCTATATTTTCAATTCTAAGGATTTGTGCATGATCGGGTATATCCCGGAGATGATCGATGCGGGCATCGACAGCTTTAAGATAGAGGGGCGCATGAAGACTGCCCTCTATGTGGCAACCGTAGCCAGGACCTACCGGAAAGCCATCGACGATTATCTTGAATCCCCGGAGAAATACCAGGCGAATATGCCCTGGTACTTAGACCAGATCGCAAACTGCACTTACCGCCAGTTCACCACCGGCTTCTACTTTGGGAAACCGGGTGAAGAAAGCCAGATCTATGACAACAATACGTACGTAAAAGAATATACGTATCTCGGCATAGCCGGTGAAGTAAAGGGAAATACCTGCCGTATCGAGCAGCGCAACAAGTTCTCCGTCGGTGAGCAGATTGAGATCATGAAGCCTGATGGACGGAATATCCTTACGACAGTGAAAAGCATCACTGATGAGGAAGGCGTTCCCCAGGAAAGTGCCCCCCACCCTAAACAGGTGATTTACGTTGAACTTTCCGATGCGGCGGATGTCTGCGATATCCTGCGCCGGGAGGAAGGAACGCAGTCACAAAAGCCTGCAGGATAGAAAATTGTTGGTGCAGCAGTCTGGCATATTACCAAATTCCCGCCCCCACAATTAAAAAACATGGAAAAGCACAATTCTTTGCGCCCCCACATACAATATTATCAAGGACGCCAAGAGGTGCTTTTTTTGAAATCATTTCCCCAACCTCTCACCGCTGCTGAGGAAAGTTATTACATGCAAAAATATACGGAGGGTGACTTAGAGGCAAAGCACGTTCTTATCGAAAGAAATCTGCGCCTTGTGGCTCATATCGTGAAAAAATACCAGACGCTTGAGGAGGATAACGAGGATCTTTTGTCTGTGGGGACAATCGGGCTTATCAAGGCAGTTGTCACCTTTAATCCGGATAAGAGCGTAAGGCTTGGGACTTACGCGGCAAGGTGTATCGAAAATGAGATCCTGATGCATTTTCGGGCAAAAAAGAAATCCTCCAGGGAGATTTCCCTGTATGAGCCGATCGGGACGGACAGGGAGGGCAATGAGATACAGTTGTTTGATATTATCGAGACAGATGAGGATGATGCGCACAGAAAGGCAGAGCTCAAGGACGATATCCGGATGCTCTACCAGAAGGTAGAGTCGGAACTGTCGTCAAGGGAGCGTCTGGTGTTGAAGATGCGGTATGGCCTGTATAATGAGGAAGAGTATACACAGCGGGAGATCGCAAAGCAGCTAGGCATCTCCCGGTCTTACGTTTCGCGGATTGAAAAGAGCGCGATCGAGAAGCTGCGGGTATATTTTTAGGATTCGGGAAAAGGGGTTAAGCCCCTTTTCGGTTTCCGGGATATTTTTTCGGATTTGCCAAAATATAGTTGACATCCGGACATATTTCGGCTAGAATTATCTCACATTTTCGGAAGAGGGGAAGTCTTCCCCTGTCATTTTCCGGTAATTTTCATCGGCCGTTTCGGTCGCAATCACAAGTTGACGATACAGATCAGGAAAGGAGCATACAGATGTCATTTAGTACAATTATGTCTGCGGCCATTGAAGGGCTGCATGTGGAGCCTGTCCATGTGGAGACAGATATCAGCAGCGGGCTTCCCGTATTTCATATGGTAGGGTATCTTTCGTCTGAGGTAAAGGAGGCTTCAGAGCGGGTGAGGACTGCGGTGCACAATTCAGGTATCCAGATCCCGGCAAAAAAGATTATCATCAATCTGGCGCCGGCGACGGTCAGGAAGAGGGGAGCGTCCTTTGACCTTCCCATAGCCCTGTCGCTGCTTTCGGCTCTCGGGGAGCTTGAGGCAAAGAAGCTAAAACGCACGCTGGTGATCGGGGAACTTAGCTTAGACGGACGGATACGGGAGGTTAAGGGCGTGCTTCCCATGGTCATGGAGGCGAAGCGGATGGGGTGCGTCCGCTGCCTGCTGCCTAAGGGGAATGCGCCGGAGGGCGCCCTGGCGGAAGGTATAGAGATCATCGGGACAGAGAGTTTGAGGCAGGCGGTGGATTATCTTAAGGGAGAGGCGGATATCCTGCCGGAGGAGGGCGGTGTGTGGGAAAGATACGATACTCCTTTGCCCGGCATGGTTGATTTTTCCGACATCCAGGGGCAGGAATCAGTTAAACGCGCGGTAGAGGTGGCCGTTTGCGGCGGGCATAATCTTTTGCTCATTGGCCCTCCGGGCAGCGGAAAATCGATGATCGCCCGTCGGATCCCGACGATCCTTCCGCCGCCGTCCCATGACGAGAGCCTGGAGATCACGAAGATATACAGTGTGCTCGGGCTGGTGGATAAGGATCGTCCGCTTATGTCCGGGAGGCCTTTTCGCAGCGTCCACCACACGGTCACGAAGGCTGCGTTGATCGGCGGCGGCCTTATTCCTGCTCCGGGGGAGATAAGCCTGGCTCACGGCGGCGTATTGTTCCTGGACGAGCTTACGGAGTTCAGAAAATCTGTGCTTGAGGTCTTAAGGCAGCCGTTGGAGGAGAGAAAGATACATATCAACCGGGCACACGGCAATTATGTGTTCCCGTCTAATTTTATTCTTGCTGCCGCGATGAATCCGTGTCCCTGCGGCAATTATCCCGATTTTTCCAAATGCAACTGCACACCCTGGCAGATCAGGCAGTATCTTGACCGGATCAGCCAGCCGTTTTTAGACCGGATCGATATCTGCGTGGAGGCGCCGAAGCTTCAGTATGAGGAGATCAGGGAGAGCGTCCCTAAGGAAACATCGGCAGTCATACGGAGACGTGTGGAGGCAGTGCGCAGTATCCAGCAGAAGCGGTATGAAGGACAGGATATTTTGAATAATGCCATGCTGGGCGTCCGGCAGATCGATGAATTCTGCCGGCTGGGTAAGGAAGAGGAGTTTCTGATGAAGCAGGCATTTACGTCTCTTAACCTGACGGCCAGAACCTATCACAAGATTTTGAAGGTGGCAAGGACGATCGCCGATATGGACGGCGGCGGGCAGATCAGGCTACCTCATCTTAAGGAGGCTATCGGATACCGGACAGTGGATAAGAAATATTGGGGGAGGTAGCTGCATATGATGTATGAATACTGGCTGGCATCCATTTACGGGGTGTCCGCGGCGAAAAAACGGCTCCTCAGGGAGAGGCTTAAGACAGCGGAAGCGGTATATAATATAGAAGAAAAGGAGCTTTGCTCCCTGGGATTTTTAAAGGAGAAGGAGATACAGGTCATACTGGAAGCCGGAAAAAGAGAAGTTAAGGGTGCGTATGAGAGGATGGCAGAACAGGGAATAGCGTTTGTCCCGTATTTTTCGGCGGAGTACCCGAAGAAGCTTAAGGACATTCCAGGCCCGCCCTACGCGCTTTATGTAAAAGGAAAGCTTCCTGAGGAGAGTGTGCCCTGCGTGGCCATCGTGGGGGCAAGAAGATGCACCCCTTACGGGGAGGAGATGGCTTTGCGGTACGGGGAGAGGCTGTCGCGTGCAGGCGTACAGGTGATCAGCGGCATGGCGAGGGGAATCGACGGCGCAGGGCAGAGAGGGGCGCTTAACGGCGGCGGGAAGACCTTCGGCGTGTTAGGGTGCGGCGTGGATATCTGCTACCCGAGGGAAAATTTCGGACTGTACATGGATATGATGAAGGAGGGAGGGGCGATTTCCGAGCAGTTGCCGGGTGCAAAGCCGCTGCCAGGGTATTTTCCTGCGCGGAACCGGATCATCAGCGGGCTGTCGGATGCGGTGCTGGTGATGGAGGCGAAGGAGCGCAGCGGTTCGCTGATCACTGCGGATATGGCATTAGAGCAGGGAAGGGATGTGTATGCGCTTCCTGGCTCGGCTACAAGCCCTTTAAGTACAGGCTGTCACCGGCTGATCCAGCAGGGGGCAGGGATACTGATTTCACCGGAGGATTTGTTAGACGAAATGAATATCCGGGTCAAAGGAGACTTGCAAATAATCAGCAAAAATGAAAAAATGCTTGAAACTACAGAAAATTTAGTGTATAGTTGTCTCGGTTTCATTCCGAAAGGTGTGGACGGTCTGATAAAGGAAACAGGGCTTTCGGCCAGGGAAGTCCTCGAACAGCTAGTAACTCTGGAATTACAGGGGGTGGCGAAGGAGATTTCTAAAAATAATTATATCAGAATACTATAGATTCGTAGTGGAGGAAGTAAGTTTATGGCTAGATATCTTGTGATTGTAGAGTCGCCTGCCAAGGTTAAGACGATTAAAAAATTTCTTGGAAGCAATTATGTCGTGACTGCATCCAACGGACATGTAAGGGATCTGCCGAAGAGCCAGTTGGGCATTGATGTGGAGCACGATTACGAACCGAAATATATTACGATTCGCGGGAAAGGAGAGATTCTTGCGAATCTCCGCAAGGAAGTTAAGAAAGCGGATAAGATCTATCTCGCAACCGACCCGGATCGGGAGGGGGAAGCGATTTCGTGGCATCTGTCCAAGTCGCTGAAGCTGGACGGTAAAAAGACTTACCGCATCAGCTTTAATGAGATTACGAAAAATGCGGTAAAGGCTTCGCTGAAGAATGCGAGAGAGATTGATATGGATCTGGTTGACGCGCAGCAGACCAGACGTATCCTGGACAGGGTTGTGGGATACCGGATAAGCCCGCTTCTGTGGGCGAAGGTAAAGCGGGGCTTAAGTGCGGGACGTGTCCAGTCCGTTGCCTTAAGGATCATCGCGGACCGGGAGGAAGAGATCAACATGTTCATCCCGGAGGAATACTGGACTCTGGATGCATGCCTTAAGGTGAAGGGCGAGCGCAAAGCTTTGACGGTGAGGTTTTACGGGACGGAGGATAAGAAGATGACGATCCGTTCCAGGGAAGAGTTAGAGCAGATTACCGCGCAGATCGACGGCGAAAAGTTTGCCGTCGAGGAAGTAAAAAAGGGAGAGCGGACGAAGAAGGCTCCGGTTCCGTTTACCACCAGCACCATGCAGCAGGAAGCATCCAAGGGGCTTAACTTTGCTACGGCAAAGACGATGCGGATCGCCCAGCAGCTCTATGAAGGGATAGATATCAAAGGCAACGGGACAGTAGGACTTATCACTTACCTGCGTACGGATTCCACCAGGGTGTCCGAGGAGGCGGACAGGAGTGTGGGGGAGTATATCAAAGCGCAGTACGGCCCGCAGTTCGTGGCAGATGCAAGGATTAAGGAGACGGACGCAAAGAAGATCCAGGATGCCCATGAGGCTATCCGCCCGACAGATGTGACGAGGACGCCGGCAGCAGTAAAGGAATCGCTGACAAGGGATCAGTTCCGGCTTTATCAACTGATCTGGAAGCGTTTCGTGGCCAGCCGGATGCAGCCGGCGAAGTATGAGACAACCTCGGTAAAGATCAGCGCGGGAAAGTACCGGTTTACGGTGGCGGCCTCAAAGCTTTCTTTTGAGGGCTTCCGCACGGTGTATGTAGAAGCCGGCGAAGGGAAGGAAGAGAGCAATGTGCTGTTAAAAGGGCTTGATAAAGATTCTGAGCTTACGAAGGAAAGCTTTGACAGCAAACAACATTTTACCCAGCCGCCTGCCCATTATACGGAGGCGACCCTTGTGAAGACGTTAGAAGAACTTGGAATCGGGCGTCCGAGTACCTATGCCCCGACAATCTCTACGATCATCAACCGCCGGTATGTGGCGAAGGAAAATAAGAATCTTTATCTGACAGAGATCGGAGAGGTTGTCAACAATATGATGAAGCAGTCTTTCCCGACGATCGTGGACGTGAATTTTACGGCAAATATGGAAAGTCTCCTGGACGGAGTTGCGGAGGGAAAGGTCAAGTGGAAGACGATCATCGAGAACTTCTATCCGGATATTGAGGATGCTGTAGAGCGGGCGGAAAAAGAGCTTGATTCCGTGAAGATTGAAGATGAGGTAACGGATGTCATCTGCGAGCAGTGCGGGCGCAACATGGTGATCAAGTACGGACCCCACGGGAAATTCCTGGCCTGCCCTGGCTTTCCGGATTGCCGGAACACAAAGCCGTACCTTGAAAAGACGGGTGTGAAGTGTCCGGTGTGCGGCAAGGACGTTGTGCTGAGGAAGACGAAAAAGGGGCGCAGATATTACGGGTGTGAGGATAACCCGGAGTGTAGCTTCATGTCCTGGCAGAAGCCGTCCGATAAGAAATGCCCGCGCTGCGGTAGTTATATGGTAGAGAAAGGGAATAAGCTTTGCTGCGGCAACGACCAGTGCGGATATGTGGAGAATAAGCCGGATGACAGCAAGAGAGAAGCAGACTAGAAAATACGGAAAAAACGAAAAAGGATAAAAAATTGTGTAAAATTTATTGAATATTCGGAAATTGTATGATAATATTACGCTAAAGAACGGAGGAAAACGTATGAGTGTACAATTATTAGATAAAACAAGGAAAATTAATAAATTGCTTCACAACAATAATTCGAGTAAAGTTATTTTCAATGATATCTGTGACGTGCTGACGGATATCCTGGACTCTAATGTGCTGGTAGTCAGCAAGAAGGGAAAGGTTCTCGGCAGAAGCAAATGTGAGGGCGTGCCGTATATCGAGGAGCTGATCGAGAAGGAAGTGGGAAAGCATATCGATTACCATCTGAACGAGCGCTTTCTTCTGATCCTTTCGACAAAGGAGAATGTCAATCTGGAGACGCTTGGGTTCTCGGCGGAGATCGTCAGGCATTATCAGGCGCTCATCAGCCCTATCGATATCGCGGGAGAGCGTCTTGGGACGCTGTTCATCTATAAGAAAGATGCGCTGTATGAGATTGACGATATCATCCTGAGCGAGTATGGGACGACAGTAGTCGGCCTTGAGATGCTGCGCTCGGTCAACGAAGAGAGCGCGGAGGAGACAAGAAAAGAGCATATCGTGCAGTCGGCCATCAGCACCCTTTCCTTCTCTGAGCTGGAGGCGATCATCCACATTTTTGAAGAGCTTGAAGGAACCGAGGGGATCCTTGTGGCCAGCAAGGTGGCGGACAGAGTAGGCATTACCCGCTCGGTGATCGTCAATGCCCTTAGAAAGTTCGAGAGCGCGGGAGTGATCGAGTCCCGCTCTTCCGGCATGAAGGGAACCTATATCAAGGTAGTGAATGATTATGTGTTCACTGAGCTTGAGAGGCTTAAGGCCGAGCGGTAAATTTAAAGAAGGGTAGTAGTTATTATGTATGAGAAATGTCCTGCCAGCCTTAGGATGAAGCGGGTGATTCTGCAGAATGGCTATTTTGACGAGACGACTTATAATTGTGAGATCATTACGTATAATCCGAAGGAAGAATGCATATATTTATTAACGGGCAAGTACGAGCTTCCGCTTTTCTCGCTGGACGGGGTGTATGCGTGTATTCTGGAGACAGAAGAGGAATTAAAATGCGAGGGCGTCATCAGGGAGAGATATTTTAACCGGCTTGGAAATGTGGTGGTATTCTATGTGCGGAATGGATTTTATAAAAATCCTGTAAACTAAATATAAAGTGTGTTGACAAAACAGAAAGAGAGTGCTATTTTATATCTAGAGCTTTTAGCACTCTCTTTTTATGAGTGCTAACAAATAAAGAAGTTTTAAGGAGGAATACACATGAAATTAACACCGCTTGGCGACAGAGTCGTTTTAAAACAATTAGTTGCAGAAGAGACAACAAAGTCAGGAATCGTGATTCCGGGACAGTCAAAAGAGAAACCGCAGCAGGCAGAAGTCGTTGCCGTAGGACCTGGCGGGACCGTTGACGGGAAAGAAGTTACCATGAACGTGTCCGCAGGACAGAAGGTCATCTATTCCAAATATGCCGGAACGACGGTAGAGCTTGACGACGAGGAATTCATTATCGTAAAGCAGGACGACATCCTTGCGATTGTGGAGTAACGGATAACAGGGCCAATCATAGAACAATTTTAATAATATTTAATGATAGAATAAAGAAACAGGAGGAATACGATCATGGCAAAGGAAATCAAATATGGAGCAGATGCCAGAGGAGCATTGGAGGCAGGCGTGAACCAGCTTGCCGATACAGTAAGAGTAACCCTTGGACCAAAGGGACGCAACGTTGTGCTTGACAAGTCTTTCGGCGCGCCGCTGATTACTAACGACGGCGTGACGATTGCGAAAGAGATTGAGCTTGAGGATGCTTTTGAGAACATGGGCGCGCAGCTTATCAAGGAAGTTGCGTCAAAGACCAATGACGTGGCAGGCGACGGAACAACGACGGCTACCGTTCTTGCACAGGCTATGGTGCATGAGGGCATCAAGAACTTAGCGGCAGGCGCGAACCCGATCATTCTCCGCAAGGGGATGAAGAAAGCGACGGAAAAGGCAGTAGAAGCAATCGCGGGCATGTCAAGCAAGGTGAAGGACAAAGACCAGATTGCTAAGGTTGCTGCGATTTCCGCAGGAGACACAGAGGTCGGCGAGATGGTAGCGGACGCGATGGAGAAAGTTTCCAACGACGGCGTTATCACCATCGAGGAATCCAAGACCATGAAGACAGAGTTAGACCTTGTGGAAGGTATGCAGTTTGACCGAGGATATATCTCCGCATATATGGCTACAGATATGGATAAGATGGAGGCAAATTTGGAGGAGCCGTATATCCTGATCACAGATAAGAAGATTTCCAACATCCAGGACATCCTGCCGCTCCTTGAGCAGATAGTGCAGTCCGGCGCAAGGCTCCTCATCATCGCTGAGGATATCGAGGGCGAGGCTCTCACGACGCTGATCGTCAATAAGCTCAGAGGAACGTTCAATGTCGTAGCGGTTAAGGCTCCGGGCTACGGCGACAGAAGAAAAGAGATGCTTAAAGATATCGCGGTGCTGACCGGAGGCCAGGTGGTTTCCGACGAGCTTGGCATGGACTTGAAGGAGACGACTTTAGATCAGCTTGGACGCGCGAAATCCGTTAAGGTACAGAAAGAAAATACGGTGATTGTAGACGGCTGCGGCGACAAGAAAGAGATTTCTGACCGCGTAGCTCAGATCAAGATGCAGATTGAGGAGACTACATCTGACTTTGACCGTGAGAAACTCCAGGAGAGACTTGCGAAGCTGGCCGGCGGCGTAGCGGTTATCCGTGTAGGCGCTGCGACAGAGACAGAGATGAAGGAAGCGAAGCTTCGCATGGAGGACGCCCTTGCGGCGACAAGAGCGGCCGTGGAGGAAGGTATCATCGCAGGAGGCGGTTCTGCGTATATCCACGCGGCAAAAGAAGTGGCTAAAATGGCGGCTGAGATGAGCGGCGACGAGAAGACCGGCGCTAATGTAGTGCTGAAAGCTCTGGAGTCTCCGCTGTTCCACATCGCTGCAAATGCAGGACTGGAAGGCTCCGTGATCATCAACAAGGTATCCGAGTCCGAAGTCGGAACGGGATTTGACGTGCTGACCGAGGAGTATGTCGACATGGTTGAGAACGGAATCCTTGACCCTGCGAAGGTTACGAGAAGCGCTCTGCAGAATGCCACAAGCGTTGCATCCACACTGCTTACGACAGAGTCCGTAGTTGCGAACATCAAGGAAGACGCTCCGGCAATGCCGGCGGGCGCAGGCGCAGGGATGGGCATGATGTAAAAAGAAAATAAATGAATTTTTTGGGAACTCTTTGCCAGAGAGTTCCCATTTTCGTATAAAATATGTTACAATGTCCTTGAGGATAAAAAGCAGTGCGCATTTTCGTGTGCGGCAAAGAACAATGGAGGATATAAAAATGAGCGATTTTTATACAGAACAGTTGATTAAGAAGCAGTCGGATATGAAAGACCTGGTGATCAAAGCAGTGTTGGTGGCGGTAGCTATCGTGTCTGTGCTCACTGTATTTATTTTCCCGATGGGGCTTTTGTTCCCGATCATTGTCATCGCGCTTGTCTGGTTTCTGATCTCCAGGCTCAATGTGGAGTACGAATACCTGTACGTGAACGGGGACCTGGATATTGATAAGATCATGAATAAATCCAAGAGAAAGCGTATCTTTTCCACCAATGTGAAGGAGATGGAGCTTCTTGCGCCGGTAAATTCCCCTAAGCTTGCACAGTTTCAGAATGCGAAGGTGATAAACTTAAGCTCCGGCAGTGCGGATGCGAGGCTTTATGCCATGGTCGTGGCCAATAACGGGCAGACGGCGAAGCTGATCTTCGAGCCGAATGACACGATCATCGAAGGGCTTTTTCTGCTGGCTCCCCGGAAGGTTGTGCGCCAGTGATCAGCATCCGGCAAAAAAACATGCAAAAATGGCACGAAAAATGTAAGAATATGTTGACAAACGTAAAGCAGATTCGTTATTATAGCATTTAATAATTATTAGTAACTGTATTTGGATCAAAGATGGAAGAGAGGTATGAACATGGGAAGGATTATTGGAGAAGGGATTACATTTGATGATGTGCTTTTAGTGCCGGCGTATTCAGAGGTAATTCCCAATCAGGTAGATTTGTCAACGAATTTAACAAAGGAGATCAGGCTGAACATCCCGATGATGAGTGCCGGCATGGATACCGTGACCGAGTACCGCATGGCTATCGCTATGGCCCGTCAGGGAGGGATCGGCATCATCCACAAGAATATGTCGATCGAGCGCCAGGCAGAAGAAGTGGACAAGGTAAAACGTTCTGAGAATGGAGTTATCACAGACCCATTCTACCTCTCTCCGGAGCATACACTGGAAGATGCCAACGATCTTATGGGGAAATTCAGGATTTCCGGTGTGCCGGTCACAGAAGGAAGGAAGCTCGTAGGCATCATCACGAACCGCGACCTTAAATTCGAAACAGATTTCACAAAGAAGATAAAAGAGAGTATGACATCCGAAGGGCTGATTACGGCTAAGGAAGGCATTACGCTGGATGAGGCGAAGAAGATCCTGGCGAAGGCGAGGAAAGAGAAGCTGCCGATCGTGGATGATAATTTTAATCTCAAAGGACTGATCACCATCAAGGATATCGAAAAGCAGATCCGTTATCCGCTTTCGGCGAAGGATTCTCAGGGGCGGCTCCTCTGCGGCGCGGCCATCGGGATTACAGCCAATTGCATAGAGCGGGCAAAGGCGCTTGTAGAGGCGAAGGTCGATGTTGTGGTGATGGATTCTGCCCACGGCCATTCTGCCAATGTGCTGCGCACCGTCGATATGGTCAAGGACAAATTCCCGGAGCTTCAGATCATCGCGGGAAATGTAGCTACCGGAGAGGCGGTGGAGGCGCTGATCAAGGCAGGTGCGGATGCAGTCAAGGTAGGCATCGGGCCTGGGTCGATCTGTACGACCCGCGTAGTCGCAGGGATTGGCGTGCCGCAGATCACGGCGGTGATGAACTGCTATGAGGTGGCGGATAAGTACGGCATTCCGATCATTGCTGACGGCGGCATCAAGTATTCCGGCGATATGACGAAGGCTATCGCGGCCGGCGCAAACGTGTGTATGATGGGAAGTATGCTTGCGGGATGCGACGAGAGCCCTGGAGATTACGAATTGTATCAGGGAAGGAAATACAAAGTATACCGCGGCATGGGTTCTATCGCGGCCATGGAGAACGGAAGCAAAGACCGGTATTTCCAGACGGATGCCAAGAAGCTGGTGCCGGAGGGCGTAGAAGGCCGTGTGGCATACAAAGGCCGGGTAGAAGATACGGTGTTCCAGCTTGTGGGAGGCCTGCGTTCCGGTATGGGCTACTGCGGTGCGGCTACCATTGAGGACTTGAAGAGAAACGGACAGTTCGTAAAGATCACGTCTGCCTCCTTAAAGGAGAGCCATCCCCATGATATCCATATCACGAAGGAGGCACCGAATTACAGCGTGAACGAGTAGGAGACAGATTGGAAAAAGACGGTTCGGCTCTGTTATGCGGTAGGAGAGTATACAGAGCCGGTGATTCAAGAAAGGAAATGAGGATATGGTCCGTGAGTTTGGCCGTACGGCAGAAGGAAAAGAAGTGAAGCTTTATACCTTGAAGAATAAGGGCGGTATGGAGATTGCGGTTACTGATTACGGTGCAGCGCTGGTGAAGGTGCTCGTCCCGGATAAGGACGGGAAAGCCAAGGATGTTGTGCTGGGCTATGACAGAGCCAGTGATTATGAAGCAGGCGGTGTCTACTTTGGTGCGACGGTGGGAAGGGTGGCCAACCGGATCGGCGGTGCATCTTTTTCGCTTAACGGAAAGGAATATAAGCTGACGGCTAATGACAATCAGAATTCACTCCACGGCGGCCGCGACTATTATAACAAGCGGATGTGGAGTGTGGAGGATTTGACGGAACAGAAGGCGGCCTTTTGTCTTGAAAGCCCGGACGGTGACCAGGGTTATCCGGGAGCGGTAAAGGTAACTGTCACTTACGAACTGACGGATGATAACGAATTAACGATTCATTATCACGCCGTATCGGATGCGGATACATTGCTGAACCTTACGAACCACAGCTATTTTAATCTGTCGGGGCATGCCTCCGGTACGGTGCTTGGACAGGAAGTGTTTATCGCTGCCGAGGCGTTTACCAGGGCTGACGCAGAGTCCATCCCTACAGGCGAATTGGTTCCGGTTGCGGGTACGCCCATGGATTTCCGGGAGTACAAGGCTATCGGGGCAGAGATTGAAAAGGATTACGAGGCGCTGATCCTGGGTCAGGGATATGACCATAACTGGGCGCTTGACGGCACAGGGATGCGCACAGTCGCCGGCATGCGCTCAAAAGAAACAGGGATTGTCATGGAGGTTCTGACAGACCTTCCGGGGATGCAGTTTTATACCGGTAATTTTATCATCAGCGAGCAGGGAAAAGAAGGCGCGGAATATAAGCGGCGCTACGGGGCATGTTTTGAAACCCAGTATTTCCCCGATGCGGTACATAAAGAGCATTTTGCAGGACCAGCGGTGAAGGCAGGCGTTCCCTATGATACGGTGACCGTGTACAGATTCCGCACAGAAGGATAAAGGAGCTGCTTTTATGGCTCTCGGATTTGCACAGACTGCGCCTTTTTTATGAGAGCATGGGGAGATAAATCTTCAGAAAATCCTAAGTATCTTTTCATTCTTTTGTCAGAAACGTGTGCTATGATTTAAGACAGCATAAGAGAAAAGAGAGTCAGAAAATATGGACAAAGAGGTACAAAAGAAGACAGAACAGGGGAAAATTGTACGGAAAAAGACGACACAGAAGGCAGTACAAAAGACAGCGCCAAAGACGGTACAGAAGACGGCAGCCGGAAAAAAGGCAGTAACCGGAAAAAAAACGGCAAAAAAGTCTGCCGGCGGTAAAAAGATGTCAGACGCAAAAAAGAAGAAAAAGGCCCGGCGGATACTGATCAGCATCCGTCTGGGTCTTGTTTTGCTGGCGGTCTTTTTCGCGGTCCTCACGGTCATCAAGCTGGTGAAGCCGTCCCTGCTTGCGAAAGATTATTTTGAGGTGGATAGCGAGAAGGTCGATGATTCCATGCCGGCTATCGATGTGGAACTTCTCACCGTGAACCCCTATTCGCGGCCGGGGACAAAGACGGAGAAGATCGCGGGGATCGTCATGCATTACACGGCGAATCCCGGAGCTACGGCCATGGCAAACCGCAATTATTTTGAGGGGCTTAAGGATACCCACACAACCAAATCAAGCAGCAATTTCATCGTCGGCCTTGACGGGGAGATCATACAGTGCGTTCCCACATGGGAGATGGCATATGCCTCCAATGAGCGCAACATCGACACTGTTTCCATCGAGTGCTGCCACCCGGATGAGAGCGGTGTGTTTTTCCCGGAGACGTATCAGTCCATGGTGAAGCTGTGTGCCTGGCTGTGCCTGAAATTTGACCTTAACGAGAAGGACATCATCCGCCACTATGACGTGACAGAAAAGATCTGCCCAAAGTATTTCGTGGAGGATGAAAAGGCTTGGGAAAATTTTCGCAAGGATGTGAAAAAAGCCATGAAAAAAGCAGGATAATCAGTCTTGCGTAAATTTGGGAATATTGATATAATACACAAAAAGCCGGAGACGGGAGAACAGACGATGAATGATTTGGAAAAGTACAGAGAGCAGCTCGCGCTGTGTGACGATAAGATCATTGACGCATTAGCGGAGCGCAACGGGATCGCCGAAAAGATTACGGCATACAAGGAAGAGTACGGTATGCCCATTCTCCAGCCGCGGCAGGAAGAAAAGCAGCGAAGGCGGCTTGAGGAGAAGCTTGAGGGCAGTAAATATAAAAAAGAGATACTGGATGTATTCGATAGTATCTGGAAGAATGGCAAGCGTGTCCAGGCGAAGAAGCTTTTTCCTTATAATATTGTGCTGATCGGATTCATGGGGGCGGGCAAGAGCACGGTCTGTGAATATCTCGCCAGGATGTTTGCCATGAAGTCGGTGGAGATGGATCAGATGATCGCCGGGCGGGAGCAGATGAGCATCCCGGATATCTTCGAAACTTATGGGGAAGAGTATTTCCGGAACCTGGAGACTAAGCTTCTCGTCGAGCTTCAGGCAGAGAGTAGTCTAGTGATCTCCTGCGGCGGCGGCGCGGCCTTGCGTGAGCGCAATGTGGCGGAGATGAAGAAAAACGGCAGGGTAGTGCTCTTAAGCGCAAGCCCGGAGGTGATCTACAGCCGGGTGAAGGATACAGATGACCGCCCGGTGCTCAAAGGCAGGAAGAGTCCGGAAGGGATTGCCCGGCTGATGGAGCAGAGGCGGGAAAAATATGAGGCGGCGGCGGATATCGTGATCCGGACGGATAATAAGAGCGTCCCTGAGATCTGCGAAGAGATCGTGCAGCGCCTGACAGAAATGGATGAGTGATGATGTTTGATATGTTTTTTCCGGACCGGTATGTGGCGTCCGCATATGTTATCGATTATGAGAAGCTGTACGAACAGGGCTTTCGGGGGCTTATCTTTGACATTGACAATACGCTGGTGCCCCACGGTGCCCCGGCCGATGAAAGGGCCGTAAAGCTTTTTTCACGGCTTAAAGGCATCGGCTACCGGTGCTGCCTGCTTTCCAACAATCAGGAGCCGAGGGTGAAGATGTTCAATGAAAAGATCCGAGTGGATTATGTGTATAACGTCCACAAGCCCTCGACGAAGAATTATAAAAAGGCCATGGAGATCATGGGGACGGATACGGACAGTACGCTCTTTGTTGGGGATCAGCTTTTTACGGATGTCTGGGGGGCGAAGCGTGCAGGGATCAGCAATATCCTGGTAAAGCCGATCCATCCGAAGGAAGAGATCCAGATCGTGTTTAAGCGGTATCTGGAGCGGGTTGTCCTGCACTTTTATTTAAAGAGAAAAAAAGGTTGAAAAAAGGCGGAAACTATTATAGAATTAAGAAAGTGAAAAAGAACGTAAAGTGCTTTTGGCACGATTAAGGAGGATTATTGATATGGTATCAGCAGGCGATTTTAAAAATGGACTTACCGTAGAGATTGAGGGAGTTGTCTATCAGATATTGGAGTTCCAGCATGTAAAGCCTGGAAAGGGAGCGGCGTTTGTACGTACGAAGCTTAAGAATATTATCAACGGCGGTGTGGTAGAAAAGACTTTCCGCCCGACAGAGAAATTTGAGAACGCGCATATCGAGAGAAAAGAGATGCAGTACCTTTACAATGACGGCGACCTTTTCAACTTTATGGACAACGAGACGTTTGAGCAGATTGCGGTCAATGCAGAGACAGTGGGCGATTCCCTGAAGTTTGTCAAGGAGAATGAGAATGTAAAATTAAGCTCCTATCAGGGCAGCGTATTTGCTATCGAGCCGCCGCTTACGGTAGAGCTTGAGATTACGGAGACAGAGCCGGGCTTTAAAGGCGATACCGCTCAGGGAGCGACGAAGCCAGCGATCGTTGAGACAGGCGCCCAGGTGAATGTTCCGCTGTTCGTAGAGCAGGGGGAGAAGATTAAGATTGATACCCGTACAGGTGATTATCTCTCAAGGGCGTAGTGCGTTTGCGCGGCAGGTCCGGGATATATCCGGCCGGATTGGTCAAGGTTTAATTTTATGATGATTTTTATAAAAAGGTCTTGCTTTTTTGGCAGGACTTTTTTATAATGGATTCTACCATAATATTTTATCAGTTCTGAGAAATCTTTGGGCAGTATTCCTGCTGTATTTTCACAGAAGTAACCGAATAAGATGTATCCCGCCAGTGATGATACAGGTGATTGAATGACATATTATCAGTTTATACAGGCGGTAGAAGACAGGATGAAGGAGGCGGTAAGGGACAGCGTAGCGGTATGCATACATACGGCGGAGAAGAACAACGGTACGATCCGCAGAGGGATTACGCTGACAGAACAGAATATCAATATCTCTCCCACGATATATCTGGAGGAGTACTACCGGCAGTTTCAAAAGGGAAGCTCGCTGGATCATATTACAGCGGATATTTTGCGACTCTATCATGAGGTGCGTTTCCAGAAACCGTGGGGAGAGGAGAAGATCAGCGCTTTCAGCCAGGTAAAGGAAAAGCTGATCTACCGGCTGGTCAACCGGGAGGCGAACAGGAAGATGCTTAAGGACGTTCCCTATATTGCTTATCTTGATCTTGCGATCGTGTTCTGCGTGCTTCTGGAGATGACAAAATACGGGACGGCGACCATGCCTGTTCACAATGCCCATCTGGATATGTGGGGAGTGTCAAAGGAAGAGGTCTATGCCAAGGCTTCGGAAAATACGTGCCGGCTTCTGCCGGATGAGTTTTCAACGATGAGTGCGGTCATCGAAGAGCTTTCTAAGGTGCCCCCTGGATTGGGCGGTGAGGATGAGGAACTGGGCGGTGAGGAGATGTACGTGCTCAGCAACCGGATAAAAAGTTACGGTGCGGCGGCGGTCCTTTATGACGACCGTCTGGCATGCATTGGGACATATTTAAAGTGTAATTATTACGTACTTCCCAGCAGCGTCCACGAGGTGATCGTGATTCCTGAGAGGGCGGCTTTGGGGAAGGAGGAACTTTCTGCGATCGTTGCGGAGATTAACCGGACCCAGGTGGAAGCAGAAGAGATCCTCTCTGACCGGGCATACTATTATGATCGGAAAGAAAGGCGGCTGTGCATGTAGGGGAAAGCAGCCCAGGACAGTGCAAAGAAGAAGCCGACTGCCGGAAAATAGCGTTTCCGGCAGTCGGCCGACAGGAATCATCTGGATTTAACTTCACGCCAGAGCTTATTGTAGACGGCGTCGTTCTCATCTCCGAGGAATTTGAAGGTTTCGCAGCGGTCAAGCTCCGAAGAATCAGGAAAAGCAATCCGGCTGTTCCTAAGCTCAGGTTCTTCGATGAGCGTCCGGCCGGCTTCATTCGGAATAGAGTAGGTGATGAAGTCAAAGTTCATCTTCGCGATCTCGGGCCTGCAGACGAAGTCGATGAAGGCCTCCGCGTTTTCTTTATGTTTCGCATTTTTCGGGATGACTAAGGAGTCGATCCATATGTTGGAGCCTTCTTTTGGGATGACGTATTCAAGATCCGGATTCTCTAACTGGGTATAGATGGCCTCACCGGAGTAGATCACGCCGATGGCGGCCTCGTTCCCGATCATCTTATCCCGCACCTGGTCGACGACATAAGCCTGGACAAGAGGCTTCTGCTGGATCAGAAGCTTTTGGGCGGCGGTCAGCTCGTCGAGGTCTGTGGAGTTTAATGAGTATCCCAGATATTTTAAGGTGACGCCGAAGGCATCCCGGACGCTGTCTTGCATCAGGATGCTGTCTTTATATTTTTCATCCCACAGGACAGACCAACTGTCAATCGGTTCATCGACCATGGTTTTGTTATACAGGATACCTACAGTGCCCCAGAGGTATGGAACGGAATACTTGTTTTCCGGGTCGAACTGTTTTGACTGCTGCATGTAGATGTCCCCGATATTTTTCAGGTTGGGGATATTGTCAAAATTAATCTCCGCCAGCAGGTCATTTTCAATCATCCGCTCGATCATATAGTCGGAAGGGCACACTACATCATAGGCGATCGCGCCGGACTGGATCTTCGGGTACATGATCTCATTGGTCTCGTACTCTTCGTAGATGACATTGATGCCGGTCTCCTCCTCGAACAGTTCAAGGACTTCCGGGTCGATATATTCGCCCCAGTTGTAGACGATCACCTGATTATCGCCGTTCGATGCTTCCATCTTCGTGCTGTAGAAGATACCGCCGATAGTCAGGACAGCGATCATCATCGCCGGAACAACCTTGCGCAGGATAAAACGGCTTACCTTATGGCGCCTTGCCGTAGCTGCGGAAAGGATCTTTTTCCGGTCTTCTTTCTCATCCGGCGCGAGATTAATGAGGATGAGAAGCAGAAGGACGGACAGGAACATGATCGTGGACAGCGCGTATATCTCCGGGCGGATGCCCTTGCGTACCTCACTGTAGATCTTTGTAGACAGCGTATCGACTCCCGGCCCTTTCGTAAAATGGGTGATGACGAAGTCGTCCAGTGACATGGTAAAGGCCAGGAGGAACCCGGAGGATACTCCCGGCAGGATGTCCGGGAACACCACCTTGAAAAAGGCATAAAGGGGCGAAGCGCCTAAGTCTAAAGCGGCTTCGTAGGTGTTGATGTTGGTTTTCTTAAGCCTTGGCATGACACTTAAGATCACGTACGGGATGTTAAATGTAATGTGCGCAACAAGGATCGTGGAAAATCCCAGGGAAAAACGAAAGGCGATGAACAAAAGCATCAGCGATATCCCGGTGACGATATCCGCGTTGAGCATAGGGATATTGGTCACCCCCATCATCAGTGTCCGGTATTTGCGCCGGAAGGCGTGGATGCCGATGGCTCCGGCGGTGCCGAGGACGGTTGCGATGAGCGCGGATAAAAGTGCGACCTCCAGCGTTGTGTAAAGTGCGGTCATGATCTGGTCATCCTGAAAGAGCCGTACATACCATTTTGCCGTGAAGCCTCCCCATTTTGCACGGCTTTTGGATGAGTTAAAGGAGAGGGCCATCAGTGTGATGATGGGTGCATACAACAGTATGATGATAAATATAAGATAGAATCTTTGTAAAGTCTTTTTGATCAAAATGCCGTTCCCTCCCCGTCTTTATCGTATTTGGCGATAAGTGCCATGCTGAAGATGATGAAGATCATCAGGACAAGCGACATCCCGCTCCCGGAATGCCAGTTGCTTCCCTGCTTGAACTCCTGCTCGATCACATTTCCGATGAGAAGGATCTTACTGCCGCCGAGGAGATCGGAGATGACAAAAGTCGTCAGGGCGGGGACGAATACCATCGTGACGCCGCTGATGATCCCCGGGACGGATAAGGGCAGGATGATGCGCAGGAAGGTCTGCACGCTGTTAGCGCCCAGATCCCTTGCGGCTGCGATGATGTCGCTGTCGATCTTCGAGAGTACATTGTAGATGGGCAGCACCATAAAGGGCAGGAAATCATACACCATGCCAAGGACGATGGCATAGGGCGTATTGATGATCTCTAAGGGTGGCAGGTGCAAAAATCCCAGGATGATATTGATGATCCCGTTGCGCTCTAAAAGATTCTGCCAGGCAAGGGTCCGAAGCAGGGAGTTCATCCACATCGGCAGGATGAAGATCAGCACGATGAAGCTAGACTGGTTCACCCCCAGGTTTGAAAGGACCATGCACAGCGGATAAGCCAGGATAAGGCAGATGGCCGTGCTGATAATGGACAGAAGCAGTGCCAGCCCGAGAGCTTTGAGGTTCTCAGGCGTTGTTATCCGTGCGATATTATGAAAGGTAAAATGTCTGTCCTTGTCCGTAAGCCCGTAGTAAAAGATCATGAGGAGGGGGATGATGATAAATCCCGCCGACCAGATGATGTAGGGTCCGGCAAGGAGGCGCTTGATTTTTCTGTCTTTATTCTTCAATGGTTACAGCCTCCGCATCTTCTGATTTTGGTTTTTTCATGATCTGGATATCAAAGGGGTCAACTCTGATGCCGACTTGTGTCCCTACCGGGAACATGTCCGTACTGTGGACCAGCCACTCGTAGCCGTTGGCCATGACATCCATCTCGTAGTGGACACCTTTAAAGATCAGGGATGTGACGATGCCCTCCATCAGCCCCTTCTTTGGCTTCACCAGATCCACATCCTCCGGGCGGATGACAGCATCCACCGGCTTATTCTTCCCGAACCCGGTATCGACGCAGGGGAATTTCACGCCCTGGATCTTTACCAGCTTATCCTCCACCATGATGGCCGAAAAGATGTTGCTCTCCCCGATAAAGTCTGCGACAAAGGCATTCTGCGGCTCATTGTAGATATCCTCCGGCGTACCGATCTGCTGGATATTGCCCTGGTTCATGACGACGATGGTATCCGACATGGTAAGCGCCTCCTCCTGGTCGTGGGTGACATAGACGAAGGTGATGCCAAGTTCATTTTTCAGGCGGATCAGCTCGTACTGCATATCCTGTCTGAGCTTTAAGTCCAGTGCTCCTAACGGCTCATCCAGAAGGAGGACTTTCGGCTCGTTGACGATGGCGCGGGCGATGGCGATGCGCTGCTGCTGCCCGCCGCTTAAAGAATCCGGCATACGCTCCTCGAAGCCGTCGAGGTTGACAAGCTTTAAGGCGTAGCGGATCTTATCCTCGATATAACCTTTGGACTTGCCTTTGATCTTCAGGCCGAAGGCGATGTTCTCTGCGATGGTCATGTTGGGGAAGAGAGCGTATTTCTGGAACACGGTGTTGAGCTGGCGCTTGTTCGGCGCAAGCTCGGTGATATCCTTTCCGTCAAAGATGACCTTTCCGGTATTGGGCGACTCGAACCCGCCGAGGATCCGAAGGAGCGTAGTCTTCCCGCAGCCGCTGGGGCCAAGGAGTGTTAAGAATTCATTCTCCCGGATATAGAGGTTTAAGTTGTTAAGGACGAGGTTTTCCCCGTAGGATTTTGAAACATTTACAATATCAATTAACTTATTCGACATACCATCCTCCTGAAAAATAGTTAGAAACTCGGCGGGGTGCTTATCCAGATCAGGACTGCGCCGCCTGTGCCTGCTTCGATATAATGCTCTGAATGCGGGGTAAAATAAAAGGATTCCCCCTTTTTCGCCGTGTAGGTCTGCTTCCCGATGTGGATGCGGATATTCCCCCGGATGACATAGCCGAACTCCTCCCCCTCATGGGGGACATCGCGGTAGGTGCGTCCCTTCGGCTCTAAGGTAAGCCGGATAGGCTCCATCATGTTTTTCTGGGCGTTGGGGATGATCCACTCCGTCTTGCATCCAAGCTCCGGCTCGGTCTTTTCAAAATAATCCTCAAAGTGGAAGACTACCTGCTCCTCTGTCTCCTCACTGAAAAATTCATTGATGGTGGTCCCGAGGCACTGGAGGATATCCATAAGTGTTGCGATGGAAGGAGAGGTAAGGTCCCGCTCAAGCTGTGAGATAAAGCCCTTGGAAAGCTCCGCCCGTCCGGCAAGTTCTTCCTGGGTAAGCCCTTTTTCTATGCGAAGCTGCTTTAATTTCTTTCCGATTTCCATTCTATCATCCTCTTCTTTTCTTTTTGTGACAGTAAAAATAAACAAAAAGTTTAGTGTTATTATACATCCTGGATAAAAAAATGCAATACATATTTCGCGAAATTTTGCAAAAACTAAGATTTAAATATGTTGATGAAACGAGAGGGCTTTTTGATGATTGAAAAGTATAGCGTAAGAACTGACCTTGCATTGGAGCAGAAGGAGAGATTTGAGTCGGACAATGTGGAAGTGCCGGGTGTCGTTTTGGAGGAAGACTATGACGAGGAGCGGGAGATCAGGATCACGACAGTGAAGATTGAGACGGAAAACGGTGCTAAGACTATGGGAAAGCCGGTAGGGACTTACATCACGATGGAGGCACCGAATATGGCAGTTCCGGACGAGGGTTACCATGAGGAGATTTCCGGGGAGCTTTTAAAATATATGAAGCAGTTCGTCCGTCTTGAAAAGGAAGATTATTCGGTGTTGGTGGTAGGGCTTGGCAATCGGAAAGTGACGCCGGACGCGCTTGGCCCTTACGTGGTAGATAACTTGAATATCACCCGCCATATCGTCAAGGAGTACGGCAAATATGCTATGGGGGAGGAGCGCGCCCATTTGATCAGTGCCATCGTTCCCGGTGTCATGGGACAGACCGGCATGGAGACGGTGGAGATCATCCGGGGAATCGTTAAGGAGACAAAGCCGGATATGATCATCGCCATCGATGCGCTGGCGGCGCGAAGCTCAAGGCGGCTTAACAGTACTATCCAGATCGCGGATACCGGCATCAACCCGGGGTCCGGCGTGGGCAACCACCGCAATGCCATCACCCGTGAGACTGTGGGGGCGCCGGTCATTGCTATAGGTGTGCCTACGGTAGTGGATGCTGCGACCATTGTCAATGATACGATGGAAAATTTGATCAAGGCGCTGGAAACTTCCGAGACGCTCCGGGGTGTCGGCGTGGTGATGCAAGGTTACAATGCGGCGGAAAAATACGAGCTGATCAGGGAGCTTATCTCCCCGCACTTAAACGGCCTCTTTGTGACGCCCAAGGATATTGACGAGACCGTGAAGCGGATAAGCTATACGATATCCGAGTCCCTCAACATGCTTTTTTCCGAAGGACATGCACATAATCAGTAGAAGTGCATCATATGATACTAGGGATTCAAAGTCATACTATCCATGCCTGCATGAAAACGTATGGCTTTGGATCCTGCAGAACATGAAAGCAAAAGTCGGGAGCGCGAATGGTGAATCAGGGAAAGAAGATTAGTCAGATCTTATTAATTATTGTATTATGTGTATTTATTTTCTATATGGGAATACATATGGATATCGGTTTATCTGACGAGTCGCAGATGTATCTGAGCAGTTTTTTTCTGCGCCGTGCAGAGGAAACCTACCTT
This sequence comes from uncultured Lachnospiraceae bacterium, assembly GCA_947363565.1. GTDB lineage: Bacteria > Bacillota > Clostridia > Lachnospirales > Lachnospiraceae > MD308. The sequence goes on from CANAPP010000001.1 coordinate 54,507, forward strand.
TCCGGTTTTTCCTATGCCTCGCAGGGGGGAGGGCCTCTGCCTGAGCAATGGGTGACAGAGTGTGCGGCAAAGCTTCTTCCGCTGGGAACTTACGTCTCGGAGACAGTCCCGTTTGATACCCAGGTAGAGGACAATGAGACTTACGAGATGATCCTGAAAAAACAGGCGGAGGATGAGAATGCCGTAGATGAGAACGGTAATCTGATTGAACATAAGACAGCCCAAACGGAGGAAAAGCCGGTACCCGCACAGACGGCGGAGAAGGTGGATACATCTCTTGAAAAGCTTAAAGATTTTGAGTATCTGGTCAGTCATTTTTATACGGTTGACGGAACTACTTCCGTTAGTGCGAAAGATCTTAATGCAAAGAAGCTTCTGGCAAAGGACATGAAGCTTGACAAAAAAAAGAAGGGGCCGAAGATACTGATCTACCATACCCATTCCCAGGAGGATTTTAAGGATTCCAAGAAGGGTGATCCCAGTACGACGATCATGGGGATGGGTGCTTATCTTTCCGAACTGCTGAATAAGAAATACGGCATTGAGACGATACACCACGAAGGAGTGTACGACCTGATCGATGGGGAGATGGACCGGAGCAAGGCGTACCAGCTTGCCGAAAAGCAGGTGTCGAAGATCCTGAAGGATAATCCGGGGATTGAAGTTGTCATTGACCTTCACCGGGACGGGGTGGGAAGCTCCACCCATCTGGTGACGGATATTGGCGGGAAGCAAACAGCGCAGATCATGTTTTTCAACGGTATGAGCCGCACGAAGGCCAACGGGGATATCGCCTATCTGCACAACCCGTACATAGAAGACAATCTGGCGTTTTCCCTGCAGATGCAGATAGCGGCAGCGAAGCTCTATCCGGGCTTCACGAGACATATTTACCTGAAGAGCTACCGGTATAACCTTCATCTTAAACCGAAATCATTGCTGATCGAGGCGGGTGCCCAGACCAATACGGTGGCGGAGATGAGAAATGCCATGGAGGCACTGGCGAAGGTACTGGATGAGTGTGTGAATTAACCATCATCCGCTGCTGCCTGCAGCACCAGATACGGTCAGCACACGATATGGTGTGATTGCCGAAAAAAATATTTGCCTAATACTAGATTTTGTGCTAGTATAGTCGAAGTATGGATAAGTGCGTGAAAGGGTATGTGGGAAATGGCGAAGAAAGATACATATGATGCAGGCAGCATTGCGGTATTGGAGGGCTTAGAGGCGGTCAGGAAGCGCCCCGGCATGTATATAGGAAGTGTGTCCACGAAGGGGCTTAACCATCTGATCTACGAGATTGTGGACAATGCGGTGGATGAGCATCTGGCGGGCTACTGCAGCGAGATACGTGTCACTCTGGAGAAGGATGGTTCGGCGACGGTTTCAGATAACGGGCGGGGCGTGCCGGTAGACCTCCACGCTAAGGGGGTGTCTGCGGAGCGGGTAGTGTACACGACGCTCCATGCGGGAGGAAAGTTTGACGATTCTGCTTATAAGACAAGCGGAGGGCTTCACGGCGTGGGATCATCCGTTGTTAATGCACTGTCAGCCTATATGGACGTGCAGGTCAGCCTCGGAGGTGAGATCCACCATGACCGCTACGAGCGGGGGATTCCGGTGATCGAGCTTGAGAACGGCCTTCTGCCGGTGATTGGGAAGACGAAAAAGACGGGGACGAAGATTAATTTCCTGCCCGATGACACCATTTTTGAAAAGACCAGGTTCCGGGCGGAGGAAGTCAAGAGCCGTATGCATGAGACGACCTATCTGAACCCGGAGCTTACGATCATCTTTGAGGATCTGCGGGATGAGAAGAAGGAGCGGATCATCTATCACGAGCCGGACGGGATCCTGGGATTTATCAAGGATCTGAATACGAAGAAGGAGCCGGTGCACGATCCGGTGTATATTAAAGGGGAGGCAGAAGGGATTGAGGTGGAAGCCGCGTTCCAGTATGTGAATGAGTTCCATGAGAATGTCCTTGGCTTTTGCAACAACATCTATAACGGTGAGGGCGGGACACATCTGACAGGCTTTAAGACCACCTTTACGTCCGCCATCAATCAATATGCCAGGGAGCTTGGCATATTGAAGGAAAAGGATGCCAATTTTACCGGGGCGGATGTGAGGAACGGCATGACGGCCATCATCTCTATCAAGCATCCTGACCCGAGGTTTGAAGGGCAGACGAAGACGAAGCTTGATAATCCGGATGCGGCCAAGGCAGTCAGCAAGGTAACGGGAGAAGAGATTGTCCGTTATTTTGACCGGAATCTTGAGAATCTTAAGAAAGTGATCGGCTGTGCGGAGAAAGCGGCGAAGATCCGAAAGACAGAGGAGAAGGCGAAGACGAATCTTCTGACAAAACAGAAGTATTCCTTTGACAGCAACGGAAAGCTTGCCAACTGCGAGAGCCGGGACGCGAAGAAATGCGAGATATTCATCGTGGAGGGAGATTCTGCGGGCGGCTCGGCGAAGACAGCCAGAGACCGGATGTACCAGGCGATCCTTCCCATCAGGGGAAAGATTTTGAATGTGGAAAAGGCAAGCATTGACAAAGTGCTGGCCAATGCGGAGATCAAGACCATGATCAACGCTTTTGGCTGTGGATTTTCCGAAGGGTACGGCAATGATTTTGACATCAGTAAACTCCGCTATGACAAGATCATCATCATGGCAGATGCGGATGTGGACGGCGCGCATATTTCCACGCTGCTCCTTACGTTGTTCTACCGGTTTATGCCGGAACTTATCTACGAGGGACATGTCTATATCGCCATGCCTCCGCTTTATAAAGCCATGCCGAAGAAAGGGGAGGAAGAGTATCTCTACGATGATAAGGCTCTTGAGCGGTACAGGAAGAGCCATGAAGGCCCGTTTACCCTGCAGAGGTATAAAGGACTCGGCGAGATGGATGCCGAACAGCTCTGGGATACGACGTTAAATCCCGAGACAAGGCTTCTCAAGCTCGTGGAAATCGAGGATGCACGGATGGCGTCGAGTGTCACGGAGATGCTGATGGGGACGGAGGTTCCCCCGAGACGGACCTTTATCTATGAGAATGCGACAGAGGCGGAGCTGGATGTTTAGGTGTGTGAATATAATGGAAGCAAAGCTGGATATCTGGCGTTGAGGAGAGAAAAAAATGCAGGATTCACAGATTATCAGAACCGAATATTCGGATGTGATGAAAAAATCATATATTGATTACGCCATGAGCGTAATTATTGCCCGGGCGCTGCCGGATGTGCGGGACGGGCTTAAGCCGGTGCAGCGGCGTACCCTCTACGATATGCATGAGCTCGGCATCCGGTATGACAAGCCTTACCGGAAGTGTGCCCGTATCGTAGGAGATACCATGGGTAAATACCATCCCCACGGGGACAGTTCCATCTATGAGGCGCTGGTGGTCATGGCCCAGGAATTTAAGAAGGGGATGATCCTGGTGGACGGCCACGGCAACTTCGGCTCCATCGAGGGAGACGGGGCGGCCGCCATGCGTTATACGGAGGCGCGTTTGGCAAAGATCACCCAGGATGCGTATCTTGCGGATCTTGACAAGGATATCATTAATTTCCTTCCCAATTTTGACGAGACGGAGAAAGAACCGGAGGTGCTGCCGGTCCGTGTTCCCAATCTCCTGGTAAACGGCGCGGAAGGAATCGCCGTCGGTATGGCAACCAGCATCCCGACCCATAATCTCTGCGAGGTCATTGACGCGGTTAAGGCGTACATGAAGAATGACGAGATCAGCACGAAGCAGCTTCTTAAGTATATCAAGGGGCCGGATTTCCCTACGGGCGGGATTGTGGTGAATAAAGATGACCTTCTTAACATTTACGAGACCGGAACGGGAAAGATCAAGCTGCGGGGGAAGGTGGATACCGAGGAGCTGAAAGGCGGGAAAAAGCGCCTTGTAGTCTCTGAGATTCCTTATACGATGATCGGTGCCGGGATCGGGAAGTTTTTAAATGACGTCTGTGCCCTGGTGGAGACGAAAAAGACAACGGATATCGTGGACATTTCCAACATGTCGTCCAAAGAGGGCATACGGATCGTCATCGAGCTGAAAAAGGGTGCGGATGCGGAAAATCTTACTAATATGCTCTATAAGAAAACAAGGCTTGAGGACACTTTCGGCGTCAATATGCTGGCGGTGGCGAACGGACGGCCGGAGACTATGGGGCTTAAGAAGATCATCGAACACCATGTGGATTTCCAGTTTGAGCTGGCGACGAGAAAATATAAGACACTCCTTAGAAAAGAGCAGGATAAAAAGGAGATTCAGGAAGGGCTGATCAAAGCCTGCGATGTCATCGACCTGATCATCGAGATCCTGCGGGGCAGCCAGTCAGTGAAGGATGCGAAGGCGTGCCTGACTGCGGGGCGGACGGAAAATATTAAGTTCAAATCCGGCATTTCAAAGAAGATGGCGGCAATGCTCAGGTTTACGGACCGTCAGGCCCAGGCAATCTTAGATATGCGCCTTTATAAGCTTATCGGTCTTGAGATTGAGGCGCTGATGAAGGAACATGAGGAGACGCTGGCGAATATTTCAACGTATGAGGACATCCTGAACAATTATGATTCCATGGCGGATGTGATCATCGCCGACCTTGACCGGATAAAGAAAGAGTACGGCAGGAAGCGCCGGACGGCGGTGGAGAACGCCGAAGAGGCTGTCTATGAGGAGAAGCGGATCGAGGAGCAGGAGATCGTCTTTCTGATGGACCGTTTCGGGTATGCCAAGACGGTGGATGCTGCCACCTATGAGCGCAATAAGGAAGCGGCCGGAGCGGAGAATAAATACATCTTAAGCTGCATGAATACCGGGAAGCTCTGTGTGTTCACGGATACCGGGAAGATGCATCAGATCAAGGTGACAGACCTTCCCTTCGGAAAGTTCAGGGACAAGGGGCTTCCGATTGACAACGTGAGCAACTTCGACAGCACGAAGGAGCAGATCATCTACCTGTGCGATGCAGAGCAGCTTCGGTTCGCGAAGCTTCTTTTTGCCACCAGACAGGGGATGTTAAAGAAGGTGGAAGGAACGGAGTTCCAGGTGTTAAAACGCACGATCGCGGCGACGAAGCTTTCGGAGGACGATGCGGTGATAGCGGTAGAGATCATCACCGATAATCTGGAGGTTGTGCTGCAGTCGAAGGGAGGATACTTTCTCAAATTCCCGGCCGGGGAAGTCCCGGAGAAGAAGAAGGGCGCCATCGGCGTGCGGGGGATGAAGTTTAAGAAAAAGGACGAGCTTATGCATGTTTATCTGATCGGGGAGGGAAGTGAGACAAAAGCGCCGTACGGTGATAAAGAGATAGATCTTGGACGCCTTAAGGCTGCAAAAAGGGACGGAACGGGTACTAAGCCCAGAGGATAAAACGGTTATGTTACCATTTATAGCATTAACTATGATATTTTTGCAAAAGTAGTTGTTGAGATTGCTTTTTTTCTGTTATATCTATAAAATAAGGATAAGACAATTAGAAATGGGGAGAACAATATGTTTCAAATCGTAGTTTTTGATGAGAGACGAAGCAGTGAGAGAACTAGGAAGATCTTGGAACAGTATGCTCATAAGAACCAGATGTCTTTTCAGATTGAAACGATCTTTGAAGAACAGAAACTTTTGAAGTTTTTGGAGGAACATCAGGATTTGGATGTGGTTTTTCTTGATATCCGCATCGGAGAGGATGTAGACGGTATTGATGTTGCGAGGAAGATAAACATTCTGGCTCCGCGGGTAGCAATCGTATTCCTGACCGGATATACGGACTACGCAACGGAAGTGTATGATGCAAGGCAGTTATATTTTGCAAAAAGAGAAGAATTGGGGCAGAGTCTTGTAGGTATTTTTTCCAGACTGCATTCCGAGACTGCAAGACGTAACAAGGGCTTTGTTCACATCCATGCGAAGGGGAAAGAACTCATTATCCGAGAAGAAGAGATTCTGTATATCGAGAGAAATGGGCGGACAACCCGGATACATTGCAGAAAAGATACGATAGACATCACAGAAAAATTGTCCGAGTTGGAGAAAAAACTGAATCCGGTTATCTTCGTACGCTGTCACAATAGCTTCATCGTAAACTTTATGGCCGTGCGGGAATTTACCAGAACAGATTTTGTGCTGAATGACGAGAGTATTATCCCGATCAGCAGGTATAAGTTAAATGAGACAAGGGAACGGTTCTTTGTGTGGTCAAAGCAGTATATTTAGACTGGAAAAAACTGAATAATGGACATTCGGGAGGAGGAATCCATGGGCATGGATTTCTCCTTTGTTTTATTTAAAAATATTTAATTTTATTTTAAGTTTTTCTTTTTATACTGTTAACCGGTTGTGGAAAAAAGGGGGATGTGGTAAGGTAGAGTAGAAATTTTTACACAGGGTTTCAGGGAAGTATACGTAAGGAGGGACATGATGAGAAGAAGAATAGGAATCATTTTTTTGACGGTTGCGGTAGCTGCGTCTATGTTTGGGTGCTCCGGGAAGGAGTCATCGAAGAAGGAGTCCGCTAAGGCGGACAGTCCGGAGAAGATCTTTAAAGAGGCTGTAGAGAAGCTTGACAAAGAGAAGAATAAGGCCATCGAGACAAAGAGCGTTACCTCTTATGACGACGAGACGGAGGAAGAGGAGTATTACACCTGCATTCTCGACGGGGAGAAGAATATCGTAGAGCGGATTTCCAAGGACGAGGATGAGACGGGGGTTGTCTATCATTGTTTTAATGTGAAAGAGAAGGACGGATTCGGCGTCTATGTCAATGACGGCCTTACCGGCGGAAAATGGAAGTACTATCAGGAAGAGCTTGAGGAGGATGCCGAGAGCGAGTATGATTACTGGCTCAGGGAGTTTAATCCGGCTTATACGGAGGAGAAAGGATACACCAACATCAAGTTTAGCGATGAAGGGGAAGAGGAACTAAGCGGTGTGGAGACCATCAAGATCAAGGTGACTGCCGACGAGGCTTATGACAGCGGAGAACGTGCGGAAAAGGACATGACGAGGGAGAGCGTGCTTTCAGAGTACGGCTGGAGTGAGGAAGAGGTGGCGCTTGTCGACGGTTTTTCCGAAATTCTTGATAATTATGTAAATGCCAGCAATGCCAGCGAGGGGGAGACGACGGTGGAGTCTGTCCTGACGGTGTGGATCGATAAGGAAGCGCACACGCTGCTTAAGAGCCGCTCGGCCACCAATATCGCCAGCGCTCAGGATGACGGCACGAAGAAAGCATTAGAGACGTTCAACAACGAATACTGGAAGGTGGATATGATCCATCAGAACATGGAAGACGGGATGTCAAAAGAGGATGCGAAAAAAGCGTTGGAGGACGACCTTAAAGCGATGGAGACTCCGGTGGAGACCGAAGGAGACGCAGAGGCGGCAGGCGAAGAGTTCAGTGATGAGGAAGGTATGGACGAATTCGCGGCAGTTTCAAAGATCGTCGTGACGAAAAAGATCATGGCCGGCAAGGACTGCCCCGAGATAGGAGAGCTTCCGAAAGATGCTGAGAAGATAAAGCAGGCAGAATATTTTGAAGGGGGCTTTGACGCCCTGGAAGACGATGACTACTTCGGGGAGGACGATGAATTTGAGGATGAATTTGAGTAAAAGAAATACGGGAAAAAGGATACTGGCGCTGCTCTTGGCGCTGATGATCCCCGCAGGCTCTGTCTGCGCGTCAGATGCGCCGGCACCGGTTCCGGAAGGGACTGCTGCCAAAGAGACAGTAGATCCTGCTGACGGGGGAACTATAGAAGCGGATCCGCAGGCCGGGATTGCGGAAAATGGTGATCTTAAGGAGGATACGGAAGATAATTCTGAAGGGGATCACCCCCTAAAAAAAATCAGAAGGATAGAGACGTCAGCGGAAGTGACAAAATTATACGGCGAAGTGTTCACCCTCGAGGCGAAACTGACGGACCAGCCGGAGGGCGAAGACGTGGAGTCGGAAAAAGGAGCGGATGCAAAAGGAACCTCTGCAGATGCCGGGCAGCCGGCACAGACTCCGGCATCAGTTACGTCAGAGCAGCCGATGCAGAACCAGCCTGTAGGCATGCCAGTGCAGCCAGCACAGGAACCGGCAGGGAATACACCTGAACAGACGGAAACCAATGCCGGCACCGGCGGGGCTGCAAACGAAGCACCGGCGGACGGCGTACGTTTGGAAGGGGAAAAGGAGGAACCCTTTGACCAGGAAACCGTGCCGGAGGATATCTTTCGGTATGCATCTGCCGCCCCTGGCATCGCGGTGGTCGAGCAGGATGAATCCGGCGTAGACAGAATCCGGGCAGTGGGAATCGGTGATACGGTGATCACGGTCACTGCGCCGGAGACGGAAGAGTACGAAAAGGCAGAAGCCAGGGTTCTCCTTCATGTCATCTTGCCGGAGGATGCTGCGCCGCTTGGAAATGCGGTGATCAATGCCATGTCCCTGCTGCCGGGATGCAACCTTACCGCCGCAGACAACGTAAAGGACGGGATCAGCCTGAAGTGGGGCAAGGTCGAAGGGGCGAAGGGCTATTATCTGGAGCGGAGCACCACGGGGAAAGCTCCCTGGACAAGGATAAAGACTGCGGCAAATGCGGATGATCTGGCTTACCTTGATCCGCAGGTAACGGAAGGTGATGCCTACTATTACCGGTTAAAGGCGTTCGATGCGTCCGGGAAGGAAGGGCTTACCGGAGCGTCAAAAAAGGTTGTCCGTCTCATCGCGCCGGTGATAAGCGTAGGGCTTGCGGCTACGGGCACAGAGCTAAAGTGGAACCGGGTCAAAGGCTGCAGCGGATATTACGTATACCGGCGGGAAGCGTCGAAGAATGACTGGACCGTGGCGGCTGCCATCACCCAGCCCGGCGAGATCAGTTGGCGCGACACGGCGGCAGGAAACGGAGTTACCTATATTTATTCGGTAAGGGCGTACAAAGGAAGCTCCTTAAGCGATTACGCCGGAGGAAAGAGCTATATGCGGGTAGCGGCGCCGTCGGTTAAGAGCTTTAAGCGAAAGTCCGCCACAAAGTTCAAGCTGGCCTGGAAGACTAATCCTGTTGCGTCCGGCTACCAGATCCAGTATGCCCAGAACGGGACATTCATAGGAGCCAAAAAGGTAACGGTAAAGAAAGCCAAGACGTCAAGCCGCACCTTATCTGGGCTTTCCAAAAACAAAGGCTATTACGCGAGGATCCGCGCGTACAAAAAATCGGGAGATACGACGTATTATTCCGGATGGTCCGCGGCCAGCAATGTGAAAAAGACGAGGAAGGCAAAAGCAACACCGCTCACAAAGAAGAAAAAGGTGTTTGAGCTTAGGGCGCAGTCGGGGCAGAAGATGTTCCAGTACGATACGCTGCAGGGCTCCTGCACGGACGGAAAATTTGCCTACTATCTCATGTACAACAGAAAGACCGTCAACTGCAAGATCGTAAAGGTAAGAAGGTCTAACCTTGAAGTCGAGCAGGTGTCAGGCGCGCTTGACGTCGCCCACGGCAATGACATGACTTACGATTCCCGCAAGAACCGCCTGGTCATCGTCCACAGCACAGGCGCGGATCCGAAGCGGCTGACTTCTGTAGATCCGAAGACGCTCGGCGTGATCGAAAGCAGGCATGTGCAGATACCAAAGAAGCTGGCGGGCGGGAGTATAGCGGACGCAGCGGGAGCCACCGCCTTTTCCGGAGTGGCCTACAGCAAAGGGCGCAGGCAGTACGCGGTGCTTTTGAGCCATAATTATAATTTTGTCGTGCTGGATGGGGAGCTTGACCCGGTCAGGTATGTGAAGGCCGGCAAGAAGAACAATTACGTCGTTCAGGGGATTGACGCTACCGACGACTATATCCTGGTGGCCCAGAGTCCGAAGACATCCAAGCAGAAATATAACATCATCACCGTGTATGACTGGGACGGCAATTATATTTCCAGGATCAATGCGAAAAAGGGTTACGAGATCGAGAGCATCTACCATGTGGGAAGCAAATATTACGCGGGATTTTATCGCTCTTATTATAAGACCGCTTACAAGGATGTGGAGAAAACCGTACTGGTCGACGGTAAAAAACAGAAAAAGAAAGTAAAAGTCAAGTATAAAGAATACAAAAGAGACAACTATGTATACCAGATTAAAGGAATATAGGGCAAAATAGCGCAAAAAAATCACAAAATCCCTTGATTTTCCAAGGACAGAGTGCTATACTTACTTATAGTTGCATAAGGAAGACGGCAGAAGAGTGGACGAAAGTTCACTCTTCTTTGTTGGTAAGAGCCTGTAACAGTCAAATTCCCCGTCGCAGCCGCCAGATATGCATGCAAGCATGATCGCATAGGCTCGCTGTCTGCGGGAATAATTTCCGGATGAAGAAAGGAAGCGTAACATTGTCGAAAAGGGAAAGCTACGAGCAGAAGACAGAAGAGATACTGTTTCCCATCACCGAAGAATACGGCTATGAGCTGGTGGATGTGGAATATGTAAAGGAAGGCGGCACATGGTATCTGAGGGCTTACATAGATAAGCCGGGAGGCATAAGCATCGATGACTGCGAGAAAGTCAGCAGAAAGCTGTCGGATATCCTTGATGAGAAGGATTATATCGACGACAGCTACATTATGGAGGTCAGTTCGCCGGGACTTGGCCGGCCGTTAAAGAAGGATAAGGATTTCAGGCGGAGTCTGGGAAAAGAAGTGGAGATCCGGACGTACCGTATGATCGATAAACAGAAGGAGTTTACCGGCACGTTAAAGGGTTATGACAAGGACAGTGTGACGGTGGTCTTCGGCGGCGGAACAGAGAGGACATTTGATAAGGGCGACATTGCGCTTATTCGCCTTGCGTTTGATTTTTAATTTAGGAGGATACAAAAAATGAACACAGAATTATTAGAAGCGTTGAATATTTTGGAAAAAGAGAAAGACATCAGCAAAGGAACACTGCTTGACGCCATCGAGAATTCTCTTCTGAATGCCTGCAAGAATCATTTCGGCAAGGCGGACAATGTACGGGTGATCATGGACCGGGAGACCTGCGATTACCGTCTGTTTGCAGAGAAGACGGTAGTGGAGGATGTGGAGGATGCCTTAGAGCAGATCAGTCTTGAGGAGGCGCACGAGATCGACGGTTCCTATACACTGGGGGATATCGTACAGATCCCTATCGAGTCCAAATCTTTCGGGCGAATTGCCACCCAGAACGCGAAGAACCTGATCTTGCAGAAGATCCGCGAGGAAGAGCGCAAAGTTGTCTATGATCAGTATTTTGAAAAGGAAAAGGATATCGTTACGGGAATCGTCCAGCGGTACGTGGGAAGGAATGTGAGCATCAACCTCGGCAAAGCGGACGCCATGCTTACGGAAAATGAGCAGGTCAAGGGCGAGGTGTTCGAGCCTACAGAGCGGGTGAAGCTTTATGTGGTGGAAGTGAAGAACACGACGAAGGGGCCGAAGATCTTAGTGTCCCGTACCCATCCGGAGCTGGTTAAGCGGTTGTTTGAATCCGAGGTTACCGAGGTGAAGGACGGGATCGTGGAGATCAAGAGTATAGCCAGAGAGGCGGGGAGCCGCACGAAGATCGCGGTGTGGTCCAACGACCCGGATGTGGATCCGGTGGGTGCCTGCGTCGGCATGAATGGCGCGAGGGTAGGCGCTATCGTAAGTGAGCTTCGGGGTGAGAAGATCGATATCATCAACTGGAGCGACAATCCGGCGCTCCTCATTGAGAACGCGTTGAGTCCGGCGAAGGTCATCTCCGTTATGGCCGATCCGGATGAGAAGGCGGCAAGCGTCATCGTCCCGGACTATCAGTTATCTTTGGCCATTGGCAAGGAAGGGCAGAACGCGAGGCTTGCGGCAAGGCTTACCGGATATAAGATTGACATTAAGAGCGAGACCCAGGCCATCGAATCCGGGGAGCTTCCGGAGAATTATCTGGAACTTTCCGAGGGCGTCTATGAGGAAGAGATGTACGACGAGGATTATGAGGAAGCGTACGGCGAAGAATATTCCGGGGAGGAATATTTGACAGACGGCCAGGAAGAGAGCGTAGGCGGCTTAGACGGCGATGGATATGGCGGTTCCGGGGAAGATGGCTATGATGAAGAGGGTTTTGACGACACGGAAGAGATCCTCTTTAAAGAAGTTGAAGAGTCTTAAATATAGGTAAAAGCAGGTGAGAGATTGAGCGGTAAGAAAAAAGTGCCTATGCGTAAATGCGTCGGGTGCCAGGAGATGAAAGGAAAAAAGGAGATGATCCGCGTGATACGGACTGCGGGGAATGAATTCATGCTTGATGCCACCGGGAAGAAGAACGGACGGGGAGCGTATCTGTGCCCGGACAGGGAATGCCTGAAAAAGGCGGTGAAAAACCGTGGGCTTGAGAGGTCCTTTAAGCAGGCGATACCAGATGAGGTGTACGAATCTCTGGAGAAGGAGATGATTGAGATTGAGACCGGATAAGGTGCTGTCACTCATCAGTCTGGCCACGAAGGCAGGAAAGACGGTAAGCGGTGAGTTTTCTACAGAAAAGGAAGTAAAGTCCCGCCGTGCGGCGGCGGTCGTCGTGGCGGGGGACGCATCCGATAATACAAAAAAGAAATTTAAGGATATGTGTGATTTTTATCAAGTGCCAATTTATTTTTACGCGGATAAAGATACCTTGGGGCATGCAATGGGGAAAGAGTTTCGGGCATCCCTGGCAGTTCTTGACACAGGGTTTGCAGAAGGAATGAAGAAAGCGATGAATACGAATGAGGATACAATTGCATAGAGGAGGTAGTGTTTATGTCAAAAATTAAAATATACGAGTTAGCGAAAGAGCTCCAGGTCACCAGCAAGGAAGTGATCGAGCTGTTGGGCAAAAAAAATATCGAAGTCAAGAGCCATATGAGTTCTATTGAGAATACGGAGGCGGACCAGGTCAGGGGTTCTTTTGCCAAGGCAGCAAAGCCTGCGGAAAAAGCGGCGGAGAAACCGGCCGAAAAGCCTGTCGAGAAGACGGCCGAGAAGCCTGTTGAGAAGGTGGCATCTGCGGAAAAATCAGAGGAAGCGCCGAAGAAAAAGAATATCGTCCATGTATTCCGTCCGCAGAATACGCAGAAAGGTGTAAGGCAGGGCGGTGGTCGTCAGAAGGGAAAAGGGCTTCATATGCCGGGCAAGCTCATGCAGGTGAATAACGGCCGTCCCGCCAAGGGAGCGCCCGCAGCCAAGGCAGAGCAGCAGGCAAAGAAGCCTCTTGAGAAGCCGGAGGCGGAAAAAGCGGCGGCAAAGAAGCCGGAGCCGGCTATAAAAGCAGCGCCGGAAAGAACAGAAGAGGCTGCAAAGGCCCAGAGTGCGGAAAAGCTCCAGGCAGCAGCGGTAAGGCCGGCAGAGAACAGGCCCCAGACTGTGCAGACCTCCCAGCGTCCCCAGGAAGAGAACCGCCAGAAGGCAGGAGGCGACAGAGGCCAGAATGACAGAAACCAAAACGACAGAGGTCAGGGCGAAAGAAGAGGATTCGGCGACCGTCAGGGACGTTTCGGTGACAGAAATAATGAGCGCGGCCAGGGAGGCGGCGCAAGGCCAGGCCGCCCGGGAGACCGCCAGGGAAGACCGGGAGATAAAAATAACGAGCGCGGCCAGGGAGGCGGCGCAAGGTCAGGGCGCCCAGGCGACCGCCAGGGAAGACCAGGAGACAGAAATAACGAGCGCGGCCAGGGAGGCGGCGCAAGGTCAGGCCGTCCGGGAGAGCGTCGTTTCGGTGACCGGGACAGAGATAACCGGGGGCGGGACAGAGACCGCGGACCGGGAATGGGCCAGAGGCCGGACGACAGACGGGGCGGAAGAAGGAATGATTCCTCCGCGATCCCGGCACCGGCGATCGAGGCACAGAAGACTCAGCGCAGCAAGGGCAAAGGCAAGGACGATCACAAGAAGAAAGATTACCGCAGGGATGAAGAAGAGAGGATGCCGAAGGGCAAGGGCAGGAAGAACGAGCAGAAGCCGCAGATGCAAAAGCCCCAGCAGAAAGTTAAGCAGGCAGAAGAGACGATCAAGTCTATCATCATTCCTGAGATGCTTACCATTAAAGAACTGGCTGACAAGATGAAGATCGTGCCGTCAGTGATCATCAAAAAGCTCTTTATGCAGGGCAAGATGGCGACGGTGAACCAGGAGGTTGACTACGCGACCGCAGAGGAGATCGCACTGGATTTTGACATCCTCTGTGAAAAAGAAGAAGTTGTGGATGTTATCGAAGAGCTGCTTAAGGAGGAAGAAGAGGACGAAAAGAAGATGAAGAAACGTCCACCGGTTGTCTGTGTCATGGGCCATGTCGACCACGGAAAGACTTCCCTTCTTGACGCTATCCGCCACACTAACGTAATCGGCGGGGAAGCAGGCGGCATCACCCAGCATATCGGTGCTTATGTGGTGGAAGTGAACGGCGAGCGCATTACGTTCCTCGACACGCCGGGCCACGAAGCATTTACCGCTATGCGTATGCGCGGTGCAAGTTCTACAGACATCGCGATCCTTGTAGTTGCGGCGGACGACGGCGTTATGCCCCAGACCGTGGAGGCGATCAACCATGCCAAGGCGGCAGGCGTTGAGATCATTGTTGCAGTCAATAAGATCGATAAGCCGAGCGCGAATATCGAGCGGGTGAAGCAGGAGCTTACCGAGTATGAGCTGATTCCGGAGGATTGGGGCGGAAGCACCGTATTTGTACCGGTATCTGCAAAGACCGGGGAAGGCCTTGAGGATCTGATGGAGATGATCGTCCTCACCGCGGAGGTGATGGAGCTTAAAGCGAATCCGGACCGCCGGGCAAGAGGACTTGTCCTTGAGGCGCAGCTCGATAAAGGGCGCGGTTCCGTGGCGACGGTCCTTGTACAGAAAGGGACGCTTCGCATCGGCGATGCGGTGGCGGCAGGCTCTGCATTCGGTAAGGTCAGGGCGATGATGGATGATAAGGGAAGGCGCGTCAGGGAAGCAGGGCCGTCCGTCCCGGTTGAGATCTTGGGACTTAACGACGTCCCCAATGCCGGAGAGGTTTTTGTGGGCTGCGGCAATGATAAAGAGGCGAGAAGCTTCGCGGAGACATTTATCTCCCAGAGCAAAGTGAAGCTTTTAGAGGAGACCAAATCCAAGCTTTCGCTGGATGATCTGTTTACCCAGATCCAGGAAGGCAACTTAAAGGAACTTGGCATCGTCGTGAAGGCGGATGTTCAAGGGTCCGTGGAGGCCATCAAACAGAGCCTTCTGAAGCTTTCCAACGACGAGGTTGTGGTCAAGATCATCCACGGCGGTGTCGGCGCGGTCAACGAGTCCGACGTCAGCCTTGCGTCCGCTTCCAATGCGATCATCATCGGATTCAATGTTCGTCCGGATGCTACCGCCAAGGAGACGGCAGACCGTGAGGGCGTGGATATCCGTCTGTACCGCGTTATCTACAACGCGATCGAAGACGTGGAGGCAGCCATGAAGGGTATGCTCGATCCGGTGTTCGAGGAGAAAGTCCTCGGCCACGCTGAGGTGCGCCAGTTGTTCAAGGCGTCAGGTGTGGGGACGATCGCAGGTTCCTATGTGCTTGACGGAACCTTTGAGCGTGACTGCTCCGTCCGGATCACGAGAGACGGTGTTGTCGTGTTCGAGGGCGCGCTGGCATCTCTGAGACGGTTTAAGGACGACGTGAAGGAAGTAAGGACCGGCTACGAGTGCGGATTTGTATTCGCAAACTTCAACGATGTCAAGGAAGGCGACCTTGTGGAAGCATTTAAGATGGTCGAGATCCCAAGATAGCAGGAGATTTCCCTTTACGCAAAGGAGCAGTGGAATGAAAAAGAGAGGTATTAAGAATACGAGGATAAATACAGAGGTGCAGCGGGAACTGAGCAATATCATACGAGAGCTTAAGGACCCGCGGGTCGCACCCTGGACTTCGGTGGTCGCGGCCAAGGTTGCGCCGGACCTTAAGACATGTAAGGCATATATCAGTGTGCTTGGGGAAGAAAAAGCCCAGACAGAAACCCTTGAAGGGCTTAACCGTGCAGTAGGATATATCCGCCGGGAGCTGGCGAGGACATTGAATCTGCGCAACACGCCGGAGATCCGGTTTATCCTGGACCAGTCCATCGAATATGGGGTGAATATGTCCAGGAAGATCGACGAAGTGACAAAGGACAGGAAGACAGAAGATATTGACGGAGATGATAAAGGAGAGAAGGATGCTGAATAAAATGTTGAAACTGGCGGATACCATTGCCATCGGAGGCCATGTCAGGCCAGACGGCGACTGCATCGGCTCCAGTATGGGTCTTTGCCGGTATATTAAGGATAACTACAGTGATAAGGAAGTGGACGTTTATCTGGAGGAGGTCCCGGAGAAATATAAGTTTATCAAAGAGACAGAGAACATAAAGTTTGAGTTCCCTAGGGGGAAGGTATACGATCTGTTCATTTCCCTGGATTGTGCGGATCTTGAGCGTCTCGGTTTTACCGTGCCGTTGTTTGAGCAGGCGAAGCATACGCTCTGCATCGACCATCATGTGAGCAATCCGGGATACGCTGAGGAGAACCATATTGTGCCCGGAGCAAGCTCTACGTCCGAGCTGATCTACCATCTGGCCGATAAGGATAAGATCAGCCGGGAGACGGCAGAGGCACTTTACGCGGGGATCGTCAATGATACAGGGGCGTTCCAGTATTCCTGCACATCACCCACGACCTTGAGGGTGGCGGCGGAACTTTTGGAGGCCGGAGTAGACGCGCCGGGGATCATCAGAGATACGTTTTATGAGAAGACCTATGCCCAGCATCAGGTGCTGGGGCGGGCGCTTTTAGAGAGTATCTTGTTCCTCGACGGGAAATGCATCGCCTCCTATATCCGTGAGCGGGAGATGAAGTTTTTCGGCGTTGACCGCAGCGACCTTGACGGCATCGCCAGCCAGCTTCGCAATACTAAAGGGGTGGAGGTCGCCATTTTCATGGATGAGATACGCCCCAATGTCTATAAGGTGAGCTTGCGTTCCGGCGAGTTGGTGGACGTAAGCGTCATTGCCAGGTATTTCGGTGGCGGCGGCCATAAGCGGGCGGCAGGGTTTACGCTGACCGGTACGCCTTACGATGTGATCAACAACTTATCCGGGCAGATCGCTCTCCAACTGGAGACGGAAGAATGATCCATGGAATTATAAATGTATATAAAGAAAAGGGCTTTACCTCCCACGATGTGGTGGCGAAGCTGAGAAAGATCACTGGGCAGAAAAAGATCGGCCATACCGGGACCTTGGATACGAATGCAGAGGGCGTGCTGCCAGTCTGCCTTGGGAAGGGTACCAAGCTGTGCGAGCTTCTGACCGGCGAGGATAAGACCTACGAGGCTGTCCTGCTCCTGGGAAAGACTACCGATACCCAGGATATCACCGGGGAAGTACTGGCAGAAAAAGACATAGCGGCGCTCACTGAAGAACAGGTTAAGGACGCGGTATTTTCCTTTATCGGGGAGTACGGGCAGATCCCGCCCATGTATTCGGCGCTCAAGGTAGGCGGGAAGAAGCTTTACGAGCTTGCCAGGAGCGGGAAGACAGTGGAGCGAAAAGCCCGGCTGGTAAAGATCTATGACATCAAGGTGCTTGGGATCGCCCTGCCCCGGGTGCATATGTCGGTGACCTGCGCCAAAGGGACATATATCCGGACGCTGTGCCATGATATCGGTGAGAAGCTTAATTGCGGCGGCTGTATGGAGAAGCTTACCCGTACCCGTGTGGGGCGGTTTCCCATAGAGGAAGCCCGCACTCTTTCAGCGCTTTCTAGGATTTTTGAAGAGCACCGGGAAGAAGAGGTCGTTGTGCCGGTGGATGCCATGTTTTCTGATGTCCCCAAGGTGTGGGTGAAGGAAGATTGGGAAGTATCCGCGAGGAACGGAAACCCTCTGCCGGATGCGGCCGTCTGCCAGTGCCGGGATGAGGCGAAAAGCGGGGACGATGGAAAACTTTGGCCAAAAGACGGCGTAAGAGTCCGCCTTTACGGCCAAGACGGGCGCTTTATCGCGCTGTACCGGTATAGAGAGGAAGCGGGGGAGTATCATTTGGAAAAGATGTTTTTCCCTGAAATATAAAGTTACAAGGAGTATCTATGCGCTATGTGAAATGGCTGTCCCACTATCTGGACAGAAGAAGATCAGCCGTCACCTTCGGCAAATTTGACGGGCTCCATCTGGGACATCAGAAGCTCATCGAGAGGGTGCTGAAGCTTAAAGAAGAACAGAATACGGTAGGCGTCGTATGTGCCTTTGACATGCGCCCGCTGTGGAAGGCGAAGGGGCTTGGCATGGAGCGGCTGATGACGGGCAAGGAGCGGTACCGTCACCTGGACGGAAGGATGGATTATCTGGTCGAGTGCCCGTTTACGGAAAAGTTCAGGAGTATGCCGGCCAAAGATTTCATCCGCGATGTGATCTGCGGGGTGTTCCATGCGGCGTATGTCGTGGTGGGGACAGATTTTCACTTTGGCCGCAACCAGGGCGGGGACGTCCATATGCTTGAGGAATATGCCAAAGAATACGGATATGAACTTGTAGTGGTGGAAAAAGAACGCTATAATGGAAATATCATCAGCAGCACCTATATCCGGGACGTGCTGAAGGAAGGGAATGTGCGCCTGGCCAACTATCTGCTGGGATATCCTTTCGAGGTGAACGGCAGGGTGGAGCGGGGCAGGCAGCTCGGCCGGACATTGGGCTTTCCGACCATGAATGTGGCGTGGCCGGAATACAAGCTTGTGCCCCCGAAAGGAGTGTATGTCAGCGAGATCACCATTGACGGGATAAAATATCCGGGGATTTCTAATGTGGGCGTGAAGCCTACGGTGTCGAAGGATGACCGGGTGGTCTTAGAAAGCTTTCTTTTCGGCTACGGCAGCGATGCCTACGGAAGGAAAGTCAAGGCGGAGCTGTTGGAATTCCGTCGCCCTGAACATAAATTCGGCAGTATAGAAGAGATGAAAGCCCATGTTGATAAAGATATTGCATACGGGAAAAGATACTTTGGGATAGAGTAGCGAAGGAGAATTACAAATGAGCATGACAGAGGTATTTTTGTTATTTGGCGGATTAGGTTTCTTTCTTTATGGCATGAAGCTGATGAGCGAGGGATTAGAGAAGGCGGCCGGCGCCAAGATGAGGGGGATTCTGGAGTTTTTTACGCAGAACCGGTTTGTGGGGATGGTCGTCGGCATCGTATTTACCGCGATCATCCAGTCTTCCAATGCGACTACGGTAATGGTCGTAAGTTTTGTCAATTCAGGGCTGATGAATCTGATGCAGGCGTCGGGCGTGATCCTGGGCGCCAATATCGGTACGACGGTGACTGGGCAGCTCATTGCCTTTAATCTGTCGGATATCGCGCCGCTGATAGTGATCATCGGTGTTGTCATGACGATGTTTTGCAAAAAACAAAACGTGAAGAAGATTGGCGAGGTGATCTTAGGTTTTGGTATCCTGTTTATGGGGCTTCGGATCATGGGAGAGAGTATGCAGGCGGTGAAAGATTCCCCGGCGATCCTTGATTTCCTGTCTTCGCTGAAGAATCCTTTTGCGGCGATCCTTGTGGGCGTTGTGATCACCTCTGTCCTGCAGAGCTCTTCCGCTACGGTGGGTATCATCCTTTTGATGGTCTCCCAGGGGCTGCTTGATTTCCGGATCTGTCCGTTCATGATCCTTGGGTGCAACATCGGCTCCTGCGTATCGGCGCTGGCAGCCAGCTTAAGCGGCAAGAAGGATGCGAAGCGTGCGGCGCTCATCCATTTCTTTTTTAATGTTATCGGGTCGGCGATCATGTTCGTTATCCTGATGGTGGCGTTAAACCCGATCACGGACGGCCTTTTGTATATCTCAGGCGGAAGCCTTTCCCGGGCGGTAGCCAATGTACATACGCTGATGAAGGTGTTTGAAGTCGTGATGCTCTTCCCGTTCATGGGGTGGATCGTGAAGCTTACCTACAAAGCTATCCCTGGTCCGGACAATGAAGGCAAGGACGAATACGATCTGCTCTATATCCAGAAGTCGCTTATGTCACCCTCGACGGCGGTCATGGATGCCATCCATGAGATCGAACATATGGGAAAGGTAGCCATCGCCAATCTGGAGCTTGGTATGGATGCTCTGTGCGAGAAGGATGAAGAAAAGATCCAGAAGGTCTATAAGATAGAGGATTATATTGATTTTATGAACAGCAAGATCACCGATTATCTGGTGAAGGTCAACGAGATCGACCTGCCGCTTGCGGACGCGGAGAAGCTTGGCGGCCTATTCCATGTGGTGAACGATATCGAGCGGATTGGCGATCACGCGGAGAACCTTGCGGATTCCGCCCTGACCCGCATCCGGGAAAATGTGGAGCTTGGCGATAAGGCGAAGAAGCAGCTTCGGGATATGATGAAGGATGTCATCTCCCTGTTTGAGTATTCCTTAGATATGTTCACCAACAGCAACCAGCGTCATATGAAAGAGATCCTTGCCCTTGAGGATCAGATCGATGAGCAGGAGAGGAGCCTTCAGAAGGTGCATGTGAAGCGTCTGGCGAAAAATAAATGTACGCCCATGTCAGGGATGATCTTTTCAGATACGGTCTCTGGCCTTGAGCGTGTGGCGGATCATGCCACCAATATCGCATTTGCGATCATCGAGCCATTTGACAGCCGGGAAGAGGAGAAGATTGAGGATGAGCTGTAAGTTTTCCTTTACAGCGGGGGATACTTATGCTATACTTTCTAATTGTGAGAGCCGGTGTTCGGTAATCGGATACTCCAGCCATTACTTAATACCTGGCGGTGTAATATAGTTTTAAGGAGGATATTTTACATGGTTTCAAAAGAGATGAAAGAAAAGATTGTAGCAGATTACGGAAGGACAGCGGGCGATACCGGTTCACCGGAGGTTCAGATCGCGATCCTGACCGCAAGGATCAATGACCTGACCGAGCATTTCAAGGCTAACCCGAAGGATCACCATTCAAGAAGAGGTCTTCTTAAGATGGTAGGACAGAGAAGGGGACTCCTTGCGTATCTGAAAAAGATGGATATCGAGAGATACCGTACCCTTATCGAGAGGTTAGGATTAAGAAAATAATTGCATCGCGCACAGGCGCAGATGTCAGGATCCAGAGGTTTCAGGGAGGCAAAAGTTCCGGAGGCCTCTGGATTCTTAGTATTTGTATCATAGAAAGGAAAAACAGTGTGACTTATAAAGAAGCAAGGGTATATTTGGACGAAGTGTCGAAATACGGAAGTGTACTTGGCTTGGATACGATCCGGGGACTGCTTTTGGAACTGGGGAATCCGCAGGATGGCCTTAAGTTTATCCATATCGCAGGGACGAACGGGAAGGGTTCTGTGCTCGCTTTTACTTCTTCAATTTTAAGGGAGGCGGGATACCGGACCGGGAGCTATATTTCCCCGACAGTAGTATCTTATCTGGAGCGGATCCAGATAGACGGAGAGTGGATTCCAAAAGAGGAGTTCGCGGGATATGTTGAAGAAGTTAAGAAGGCTGTTGCGCGTATGGAGACAAAGGGGATGGCACATCCTACTGTTTTTGAGATCGAGACCGCGATAGCTTTTTTGTATTTCCGGGAGAAAATGTGTGATTATGTGGTGTTAGAGGCGGGTCTTGGCGGGAGGCTTGACGCGACCAATGTGGTGGAAAATACGGCGGCGGCCGTGTTTGCTACGATAAGCTTTGACCATATGGGATTTCTGGGAGATACCCTGGAGAGAATCGCGGAGGATAAGGCGGGGATCATAAAGCCTGGCTGCGTGGCTGTATCGGCGGCACAGGAGCCTGAAGCAGCGGATATTCTGCGAAAGCAGGCAGAAAGCCTTGGCTGTCAGATCGTATTCGCCCGACCGAAGGAGATGAGGGTTTACCGGGAGGATTACCGGGGGATGACGATTGTTTATCCGTCCTGGGGCGATACGCCGGTTGAGACTTTGATGGCGGGCAGCTATCAGGTGTTTAATGCGGCGGTAGTCTTTGAGCTGATGAAGCTTCTTAAGGTGCCGAAAGAGGCGGTGGCCAGAGGATTTTTAAAGGCGAGGTGGCCAGGGCGTTTTACCTGTATCTCGGAAAAACCGCTGTTTATCGTCGACGGCGCCCACAACCGGGACGCGGCTAAGCGGCTGAGAGAGTCGGTGGAACGGTATCTTTGCGGGAAGTACCTGATCTTTATCATGGGCGTGTTCCAGGATAAGGAATATGAAGAGATCGCCGCGCAGATGGCGCCGCTGGCGAAAAGCATCTATACGGTAGAGCTGCCGGATAAGGGGCGGAGCCTTAAAGCTTCGGAGCTTAAAAAGGTCTGTGGACCTTACTGCGGCAAAGATGTACAGGCTTCGGGGAGTATCCGGGAAGCGGCAGAGTGTGCCTGGCAGGAGGCTCTGGCAAAGCCCGGCAGTGCGGTGCTGGCCTTCGGCTCCCTTTCCTATCTGGGAGAGGTGATGCGGGAGGTCACAAGACTTAAGGAAAGCATGGCCAAAGGGGAAGAGCAGGCTCAGGAGGGCAAACCCGGGGAGGAGTGTCCGGCAATAGACAGGGAGAGCAGAAAGTTGACGAAGGCAGGAGAGGTGCGATGATGGATCAGGAGAAAATTAAACAGGGCGTCCGGCTGATCTTGGAAGGAATCGGCGAGGACACTGAACGGGAAGGGCTTAAGGAGACGCCAGAGCGGATTGCCCGGATGTACGGGGAGATCTACGGCGGCCTTACGGAGGAGCCTTCCGTGTATCTGGAAAAAACTTTTCATGTGGATAACGATGAGATGGTGGTGGAAAAGGAGATTACCTTTTATTCCACCTGTGAACACCACCTCCTTCCCTTCTACGGCAAAGCCCATATTGCCTACATCCCAGACGGCCGGGTGGCGGGACTTAGCAAGCTTGCCCGGACAGTGGAGGTCTACGCAAAGCGCCCCCAGATCCAGGAGCGGCTTACCGGGCAGATCGCGGACGCGCTGATGGAGTATCTAAAGCCGAAGGGGGTTATGGTGATGCTCACGGCAGAGCATATGTGCATGACCATGCGGGGCATCAAAAAGCCCGGCAGCCAGACAGTGACGACGGCAAAGCGGGGGAAATTTCTTGAGGATGCAGGGCTTGTGCAGGAATTTTACCAGACGGTGAGGTAAAGCGGCGAAAGAAGCCAGAGCATAAAGACAAGATATGAAAACACAGCAAAGAGAGGGAGGCGCAGATGAAGGAAATCGAGGCGATCAGGAGACATCCGCTGTATATCGAATATTACGGCCGGTTAAAGGAAGCGGAAAAAGGGCGGAAGTTCTGTTGTCACCAGATGGGGCATTTTCTGGATGTGGCGCGCATTGCGTACATTTATAATCTGGAGCAGGATCTTGGGATACGGAAGGAAGTGATCTACGCGGCCGCACTGCTTCACGATATCGGCAGATCCAGGCAGTATCAGGAGGGGATTCCCCATGAGGAGGCATCGGCTGAGATTGCCGGAGTGATTTTGAGGGAACTGCCGCAAGGGTATTTCTCTGAGGAGGAAGCCGAGGAGATCCTTCGGGCGATTCTGGGCCATCGGGGGGAAGGAAACGGCAGGAGAGGGCTTGAAGAGCTGCTTTATGCAGGCGATAAGCACTCCCGGATGTGTTTTGCGTGCGAAAGCTGGCCGGAGTGTGACTGGAGCACGGAAAAAAAGAATCTTGAGATAAGGGTTTAAGGAGAAGAGCTTATGCAGATTGGGAAAAAGATATTTGATACAAAAAACCGGGTGTATGTCATGGGGATATTGAATGTGACGCCGGATTCTTTTTCGGACGGCGGGCGGTATACGCGCATGGACGCCGCCCTTTTCCATGCGGAGGAGATGGTGAAGGAGGGAGCGGATATCCTGGATGTGGGCGGCGAGTCCACGAGACCGGGTCATAAGAAGATCAGCAGTGAGGAGGAAATCTGCCGCATCGCCCCGGTCATCGAGCGGCTGAAGGAAAGCTTTGACGTGCCGATTTCCATCGATACCTGCAAAAGCCGGGTGGCTTCCGCCGCGCTTTCAGCGGGGGCTGGGCTGGTCAATGATATCTGGGGGCTTAAGTATGATAAAGAGATGGCGGCGGTGATCGCCGAAAACCATGCGGCGTGCTGCCTGATGCACAACCGTGACCAGGCCGTGTATACGGATCTTGCGGCGGAAGTGTGCGCTGATCTTATGGACAGCGTAAGGCTTGCGAAGGATGCAGGTATTAGTGACGGACAGATCATATTAGATCCCGGCATCGGTTTTGGAAAAACCTGTGAGATGAACCTTGAGATGCTAAAAAGGCTTGGAGAGCTTAAACGTCTCGGATATCCGGTGCTTCTCGGGGCATCGAGAAAATCGGTGATCGGCCTGACGCTTAATCTTCCGGTGGGTGAACGGCTGGAGGGAACGATTGTGACGACGGTGATGGCGGTGATGAGCGGCTGTTCCTTTGTGCGCGTCCATGACGTAAAAGCCAATCTGCGGGCAGTTCGGATGGCTGAGGCGATCCTTAAGGCCTAGACTTATTTTTTCCCTGTAAAAATATGTGAGAGGAAGGTTTGCAGACAGAATGACAGATAGGATTAAGATAGAGGATCTGGAAGTATTCGCCAGGCACGGGGTATTTCCGGAGGAAAATAAACTGGGGCAGAAGTTCCTTGTATCGGCGGAACTTTTTGTTGATACAAGAAAGGCAGGGAAGAGCGATGACCTTGCATCGTCTGTTGACTACGGGGAGATCTGCCGTTTCATTGACTCCTATATGAAGGGGCATACTTATAAGCTTCTGGAGCGCGTGGCGGAGGGGCTTGCCGAAGAGCTTCTGCTTCGCACGCCTCATCTGGAGCGGATCAGGATTGAGGTAAAAAAGCCGTGGGCGCCGGTGGGGCTTCCCCTTAAGACGGTGGCTGTTTCGGTTGATCGCGGGTGGCATACGGCTTATATCGCCCTCGGCTCCAATATGGGAGATTGCAAGGCGTACCTTGACGGTGCGGTGGATGCGCTGGATAAGCTTCCTCTGGCCAAAGTGGTCAAGGTTTCTTCCTTTTATGAGACACCGCCTTACGGTGTGACCGACCAGCCGGATTTTCTGAATGCCTGTTTAAAGCTTCGCACCCTACTTTTGCCCGAGGAGCTTTTATCGGCGCTCCATGAGGCAGAGCAGGCAGCCGGGCGGGAAAGAGTGATCCATTGGGGGCCGCGGACGCTTGACCTCGACCTTATCTTTTTTGACGATCTGGTGTGGGAGGAGGATGACCTGTGCATTCCCCATGTGGAGATGCATAAGCGCAGGTTTGTGCTGGAGCCGCTCTGCGAGATCGCGCCCTATAAGCGCCATCCGATGTATGGGAAAACGGTGCGGGAGATGCTTGAGGAGCTGCCGGGCGGCAGAGATTCGGATAAATAATAGTTTACTTATGTTGAGCGCAGAGCATCCGTGTGAAGATGACGGTTTAGACGTATCAGACGGTTTGGACAGTTCAGGCCGTTCAGATAAAAAGGACGCCGCAAGATTATCGGCCTGGCTGATCTTGCGGCTGTCTCTTTCGTTGCCTGTTGAAGAAAGGGCGTGCAGATGCTGATATAATTTTATGTCTGTGTATTTTTATGGGCCGTGGACAGCATCAGCTTGATCCGGTTAAGCTGGTTTACTTCGCTGGCACCGGGGTCGAAGTCGATTGCCACCACATTAGACTCCGGATAACGGCGTCTTAACTCCTTGATGACACCTTTTCCAACGACATGGTTGGGCAGGCAGGCAAAAGGCTGCGTGCACACGATGTTCGGCGCGCCACTATGTATCAGTTCTAACATCTCCCCGGTCAAAAACCATCCTTCCCCGGTCTGATTGCCGAGAGAGACAATCTCTGCGGCCATTTTCCCAAGCTTTTCAATCCTTACCGGAGGAGTGAAATGCCGGCTCTTTGCAAACATTTCCGTGGCGGGCTTTCGCATCCACTCTAAAAATCGGATCCCCATATTGCCAATGACCGCTTTGGATCTGGCAAAACCAAGCTTTTCGGACTTAAAGTTCTGGTTGTAGAAGGAATACAGAAGGAAGTCCAAAAGATCAGGGACAACCGCCTCCGCACCTTCACTTTCCAACAGCTCCACGAGATAATTGTTGGCAGCGGGAAGGAATTTTACAAGAATCTCCCCGACAATGCCCACCCGGGGCTTTTTGACGTCCGTAAGCTCAATATTACGGTCAAAGTCTTCAATGATGTCCTGACAGAGCTTCTTAAATTTTCTTCTGGACGGATAGCCTTCCGACAGAAACTTCTGGCATAATTTTTTCCATTTCTCATGCATGGCATTGACCGAACCGGGGACCGCCTCGTAAGGACGCATCCGATATACGCATTTCATAAAGATATCCCCAAAGATCACACCGTAGATTCCGCGGAGGATCAGGTTCGGTGTCAGCTTGAAGCCAGGATTTTCTTCCAGGCCGCTTAAGTTGACAGAGATTACCGGGATGTTGCCGTAGCCGGCTTTCTTCAGTGCACGGCGGATAAATCCGATATAGTTGGAAGCCCTGCATCCCCCGCCGGTCTGGCTGATGATCACTGCGATTCTTTCCGTACCATATCTTCCCGAGAGGATCGCGTCCATGATCTGTCCGACCACCATAAGAGACGGGTAGCAGGCGTCGTTGTTCACGTATTTGAGCCCCACATCAACCGCACGCTTATTGTCATTGGGCAGTACTTGCAGATGGTAGCCGGACGCATTGAAAGCCGGTTCCAAAAGCTCAAAATGGATGGGAGACATCTGGGGACAAAGGATCGTGTAATCCCGGCGCATCTCCTTTGTAAATACAACTTTGTCGATAGAGGCCGGACGGATGTCCCGTTTTTCCTTCCGCTGCTCCCGCACGCGGATTGCCGCTAAGAGAGAACGGACGCGGATTCTCGCCGCACCCAGATTGTTGACCTCATCAATCTTTAAGGAAGTATAGATCTTATCGGAATTATTCAAGATCTCTGCCGCCTGGTCGGTAGTGACGGCATCCAGCCCGCATCCAAAAGAATTAAGCTGGATAAAGTCCAGATTTTCCGTAGTCTTTACATAATTTGCCGCCGCATAGAGACGGGAATGGTACATCCACTGATCCATCACGTTGATCGGACGCTCTACCGGGTGCAGATGGGAGATGGAATCCTCGGTCAGCACAGCGATATTGTAGGAGTTGATAAGCTCCGGGATCCCGTGGTTTACCTCCGGGTCGATGTGGTAAGGCCGTCCTGCAAGGACAATCCCCCGATTTCCGGTCTCATTCAGGAAACGGACAGTCTCCTCGCCTTTCTTTCGCATATCATCCCGGCAGGCATTCAGCTCATCCCATGCGGCGCGGACCGCCGAACTGATCTCCTCGCCGGGGATGTCAAAGGGCACGGAAAACTCTTCCACAAGTCTGCGGGTCAGTGTCTCCACATTTGTCAGGGAAAGGAATGGATGGATAAACTCAATCTCTCCATTCACAATAGCGTCGATATTATTCTTAATATTTTCCGGGTAGGAGGTGACGATCGGACAGTTGTAGTGATTGTTCGCCTCTGCAAATTCGTTCCGTTCATAAGGAATACTGGGATAAAAGATCCGCTTGATCCCTTTATTGATCAGCCATTGTACATGGCCGTGAGCCAGTTTGGCCGGATAGCACTCGGACTCACTGGGGATGGACTCTATGCCGAGCTCATAGATCTTCCGCGTGGAAACGGGAGAGAGCAGCACAGAAAATCCAAGATTGTGAAAAAAAGTAAACCAGAACGGGTAGTTCTCGTACATGTTAAGAACACGGGGGATACCGATCACACCCCGCTTTGCCTCATTTTCCGGAAGGGGCGTATAGCCGAAATACCGCTCTGCCTTGTATGCAAAGAGATTCGGCAGCTTGTTTTTGGTCTTTTCCTTTCCAAGTCCCCGCTCGCAGCGGTTTCCGGTGATGAATTTCCGGTCTCCGCTGAAATGGTTGATAGTCAGGCGGCAGTTATTGGTGCAGCCCTGGCATTTCGTCATGGTCGTGGAATATTCTAAAGCCTCAATCTCATCGATGGGAAGCATAGTCGTGCCCTTGCACTGACATTCTTCATACCGCTCCCTGGCGATGAGCGCTGCGCCGAAAGCCCCCATGATACCGGCGATATCCGGACGGATCGCCTCGCAGCCGGCAATTTTCTCAAAGCTTCGCAGCACGGCATTGTTATAAAAAGTGCCGCCCTGTACGACAATATGATCACCCAGCTCTGAGGCATCCGAGACTTTGATCACTTTAAACAGTGCATTTTTGATGACGGAATAGGCAAGGCCCGCAGAGATATCCGCAACCTCCGCCCCCTCTTTCTGGGCCTGCTTTACCTTGGAATTCATAAACACGGTGCAGCGGGTCCCAAGGTCGATGGGATTGTGGGCAAACAGCGCCTCGTGGGCAAAGTCTTCCACAGAATAATTGAGAGACTTTGCAAAGGTCTCAATAAAGGAACCGCACCCGGAGGAGCAGGCCTCATTAAGCTGCACACTGTCAACCGTCTGATTCTTAATCTTGATACACTTCATATCCTGGCCGCCGATATCCAGGATACAGTCTACATCCGGTGCAAAAAAGGAAGCCGCATAGTAGTGGGAGACAGTCTCTACCTCACCCTCATCCAGGAGAAGCGCTGATTTAATAAGCGCCTCGCCATAACCTGTGGAGCAGGAATGCACGATGTCAACCCCGCAAGGAAGCTGGCGGTAGATGTCTTTGACCGCTTTTATGGTCGTACCTAAAGGGTCTCCTTCATTGTTGTGGTAGAAAGAGTAGAGAAGTGTCCCGTCCTCCCCCACAAGAGCCGCTTTCGTCGTCGTGGAGCCTGCATCTATCCCTAAGAATGCTTTCCCCTGATATGTAGCCAGATCCTTCACCGGAACCTGGTGCCGGTCATGGCGCTCCTTGAATGCATGAAACTCTGCTTCGCTTGCAAACAGCGGCTCCATGCGGTCTACTTCAAACTCCATCTTGATCTTTCCCTCTAAACGGTTTTGCATGTCCCTTAAAGATACATGGAGATCCCGCTTGGAATTGAGGGCAGACCCGATGGCAGCAAACAGATGAGAATGATTGGGCGCAATGGTGTGCTCATCGTCAAGCTTAAGCGTGCGGATGAAAGCCTCCTTAAGTTCCGACAGGAAATGGAGCGGCCCCCCGAGAAACGCCACATGTCCCCGGATCGGCTTGCCGCAGGCAAGGCCGCTGATGGTCTGGTTGACCACTGCCTGGAAGATCGAAGCCGCCAGATCTTCCTTCGACGCCCCCTCGTTGATGAGCGGCTGGATATCGGACTTTGCAAATACCCCGCATCTTGCGGCGATCGAATAGAGCGCGTGGTAATTTTTCGCATACCCATTAAGACCGGAGGCATCCGTCTGCAGAAGAGACGCCATCTGGTCAATAAAGGAGCCGGTCCCTCCGGCGCACACGCCGTTCATCCGCTGCTCCACATTGCCCCCTTCAAAATAAATGATCTTGGCATCCTCCCCCCCCAGCTCGATAGCGACATCGGTCTGGGGCGCATAGTCCTGCAGGGCCGTAGAGACCGCGATCACTTCCTGGACAAACGGAACCTTAAGATGTCCGGCCAAAGACAGTCCGCCCGAGCCTGTAATGACCGGGGAGGCATAGATTCCCCCCAGCTTATAGATGGCACGCCCCAAAAGGTCTGACAGTGTTTCCTGTATGTCAGCAAAATGTCTTTCATAATCAGAGAAAACAACGTCGTTATTCTCGTCCAAAATGGCAATTTTTACAGTCGTAGAACCGATATCGATGCCTAATGTGTAATTTTCTTTCCTTGCCATGAAATAACACTCCTTTAATCTATACAATGTATGTGTGTTTTCCTATTAAATGTATTTTTTGACTTTACAGCCGGTAACATTATACGACAAAATTTTTGACTTTACAATTAATAAAATGTGATAAGAAAATAAAAAACATATTAAACTTAGCTGGTAGAATTGACAAACATACGGTAAACAGGTAATATGAGTACAATGTATTTTTTTCAGAACAGTTAAATTTTGACAGTTTTAAGGAGTAAATTTTATGGATTGGATAAGTAAATTAGAACGCAAATACGGCAGATACGCGATACCGAACCTGATGACGTACATTATCATCCTGTACGGGGCAGGCTTTGTGCTGAATATTATAAATCCGTATTTTTACGGGCAATATTTAAGTCTCGACGCGGCAGCGCTCCTTCGCGGCCAGATCTGGCGGATCGTCACCTTTATCATCGACCCGCCGTCGAGCAGTATCATCTGGATCATCTTTGCATTGTCTCTCTATTATTTTATCGGGCGGCAGCTTGAGATGACGTGGGGAGCGTTCCGCTTCAACCTTTACTTTTTTTCAGGGATGCTTTTCCATGTGGCCGCGGCTCTTCTGGTCTATCTGCTTACCGGGATGTCCTTCCAGCTTGGGACACACTATCTCAACATGTCCCTGTTTTTTGTGTATGCAGCACTGTTCCCGGATATGCAGTTTTACTTGTATATGATCATCCCGGTGAAAGTAAAGTGGTTAGCGCTTTTAGACGGATTGTATTTTGTGTGGGCGGTGATCCAGGCCTTCCTTCCGGCTTACGGCGGAGATTCGGTGTATGGCATTGCTTTTAAGGCCAATGCGCTGGCGGCAGTGGTCTCCATACTTAATTTCCTGATCTTTTTCCTTGGTTCCAGGAATATGAAGCCCTATACACCAGGACAGATCAAACGCAAGCACGAGTTTAAAAAGAATGTCAGACAGGCAAAGCGCCAGGTGAACGTATATGCAGGCGGTGCAAAGCACAGATGCGCTGTGTGCGGGCGCACCGAGCTTGACAACCCGGATCTGGAATTCAGGTATTGTTCAAAATGCAACGGTAATTATGAATACTGCCAGGATCATCTCTTTACCCATACCCATGTGAAGTGATGTCTGAGGCATAAGAGCGGAGCAGCCGCGGCTGCTCCAAATTTTTGTCAATTTTTTTGTGCAGTCTGCCTTGGAAAAGTGATTGAAAGAAAAGCGATTTCGAAGTAAAGTATTACATAGGAGTTTGTATAAATGAAGGAGTGTGGTCAGAAAAAATGAAAAAAACAAAAATTGTATGTACGATGGGACCGGGAACCAATGATCCGGAGGTGGTAAGAAAGCTTGTGAAAGGCGGCATGGATATTGCCAGATTCAACTTCTCTCACGGAACACACGAAGAGCAGAAGGTGCGCATGGATATGATCAAGAAGCTGCGCGAAGAAGAGAAGGTGCCGGTTGCAATTCTCTTGGACACCAAAGGACCTGAGATTCGTACAGGTGTGTTAAAGGAAGGAAAGAAAGTTACTCTTGAGACCGGCGGGATCTTCACCCTGTCAACGAAAGAGATAGAAGGAGACAATACAAAGGTATCCATTACTTATCCGGGACTGATCGACGATGTGCAGCTTGGAAGTACGATCCTTATTGACGACGGTCTCATTGGCCTGGAAGTCAAGGAAAAGACGGAGAGCGAGCTTGTCTGCAAGATTACCAACGGCGGCGAGCTGGGAGAGAGAAAGGGCGTCAACGTGCCCAACGTCCCGGTAAGGCTTCCGGCGATCACGGAAAAAGACAGAGAGGATATCAAGTTCGGAGTAGAGCAGGAAATCGATTTTATCGCGGCTTCCTTTGTGCGCAACGCAGAATGTATCCTGGAGATCAAGGCATATTTAAGAGAGCTTAAGGCTCCGTACATTCCGATCATCGCAAAGATTGAAAATGCAGAAGGTATCCAGAACATCGATGAGATCATCCGCTGTGCAGACGGCATTATGGTTGCCAGAGGTGACTTAGGTGTTGAGATTCCTGCCGAGGAGGTGCCGTATCTCCAAAAGGTGCTGATCCAGAAGTGTAACGATAACTTCAAGCCGGTGATCACCGCGACCCAGATGTTAGACTCGATGATCCGCAACCCCCGTCCGACGAGAGCGGAGGTGACAGACGTCGCCAATGCTGTCTATGACGGTACGGACGCCGTGATGCTCTCCGGCGAGACGGCTAACGGCAAATACCCGGTGGAGGCGCTCCAGATGATGGTGCACATCGTGGAGAGTACCGAGGAGCACTTAGACTACGAGACACTTCTCCGTCAGTCAGAAGCCCACCGTATGAAGAGCGCATCAAGTGCTTTAGGGTTTGCCACCGTATCCACAGCGATGAATCTGAAGGCGAAGTGCATCATCGCTCCGTCCATGTCAGGAGCTACTGCCAGAGTAGTGTCCAAGTTCAAACCGCAGACGGAGATCATCGGTGTCAGCCCGGACTCCGCTTCTTTAAGAAGGATGCAGATCTATTGGGGTGTGCGCCCGATGAAATCCATCGAAGTCCATACGACAGAGGATATCTGCAGCAGTGCCATCGAGCTTGTGTGCGCAAAGCAGATTGCAGAGACCGGCGATGTCGTTATCCTGACTGCAGGAATCCCATCCCCGGTAGTAGGCGGGCGTCAGGCAGGCGTCAGCAATATGATGCGGATTGCGATCGTAGATTAAGCCGATCAACCTGTACATAAAAACAACGCAGATATAGGAAAACAAAACACCTATGCAGAGATCAGACGGATTTTCTGCATAGGTGTTTTGTTGACATTTTTCGACAAAAACTTCCGCTGGCCTCTTGACAGGAAAGGCGATATATTATATAGTGTTCCAGAAAAGAACTACTATTTCTGTACATACATAACGGAGAAGACGAGACATGGAAAGCAATGCATTTACCGGAAGACTCACGGAATTCGGCCTTACCCGCCAGGAGGCGGGCATATACGAGTGCCTGCTCTGCGAGGGGAAGATCACCGGCTACGAGGTGGCGAAGCTTCTTGGCATATCAAGGTCCAACGCCTACGGCTCCCTGGCCAGCATGACGGAAAAAGGCGCCGCTTATCTGGTGGAGGAGGGGACGACGAAAAAGTATATCCCGGTTCCTCTGGAGGAATTCTGCAAAAACTGTATCCGCAGGCTCGAGGAGACGAAGAGCTGGCTTTCAGCCAATAAGCCGTCGGAAAAGTCACACGCGGAAGGGTATGTGACGATCGAGGGGACAAAGAATATCCTGGATATGGTGCGCAATCTTCTTGCCAGGGTGGAGAAGAGAGTGTATATTACCTGCACGAGGAATTATCTGCTGCTGTTTTTAAATGAGATCGAACTGCTGATCCGGGCAGGCAAGAAGGTGGTCATCATTACCGACCAGGCCGTGCGCAATATCAATGCCAAGATCTATATCGGCGGCCCCCGGGAGATGGAGATCGGCATCATCACGGATTCGAAGTATGTCATGACCGGAGAGTACGGCGAGGGCAGTATGAACACCTGTCTTTACTCGGGGCAGAAGAACTTCGTGGAGCTTTATAAGCGGATGCTCTCCAATGAGATCAAGCTTCTGGCGATCCAGGAGGAGAGGGAGGACTGGCAGTTCCAGATCGAGAGGATTTAGACAAATATATGGATAGAGGAGATGTAACGGACATGAAAAAAGTACCATTTGTGACAAAAGAAAAGTTAGAGGAGATTACCGCAGAGTATCCGACGCCTTTCCACCTCTACGATGAGAAGGGCATCCGCCGCAATATGGAGGCGCTTAAGGATGCGTTTGCGTGGAATAAGGGATATAAAGAATATTTTGCCGTAAAGGCGACGCCAAACCCGTTCCTTATCGATATCCTGCGGGAATACGGATGCGGGTGCGACTGCTCTTCCTACACGGAGCTGATGCTTTCAGAAGCCATCGGGGCAGGCGGCGAGGACATCATGTTCTCCTCCAACGATACACCGGCGGAGGAGTTCAGGTACGCGGACAGGCTGGGCGCGATCATCAACCTTGACGATATCACCCATATTGATTTCCTGGAAGAGACCATCGGCCACATTCCGGAAACCATAAGCTGCCGTTATAATCCGGGCGGCCTGTTTAAGATCAGTAACGATATCATGGACAATCCCGGGGATTCCAAATACGGCATGACCACAGAACAGCTTTTTGAAGCCTTTAAGATCCTTAAGGAGAAGGGGGCGAAGGAGTTCGGGATCCATGCATTTCTCGCCAGCAATACGGTGACCAATGAGTATTATCCGATGCTTGCGAAAGTGCTTTTCGAGGTGGCGGTGAAGCTTCAGAAGGAGACGGGGGTGCACATCAGGTTCATCAACCTCTCGGGCGGCATCGGGATCCCCTACAATCCGGACCAGGAGCCGAACGATATCCGGGTGATCGGCGACGGCGTGCGCAGAGTGTACGAGGAAGTGCTCGTGCCGGCAGGGATGGGCGATGTGGCGATCTATACGGAGCTTGGCCGGTTTATGATGGGGCCATACGGGTGCCTGGTGACGAAGGCCATCCACGAAAAACATACGCATAAGGAGTATATCGGTGTAGATGCCTGCGCGGTGAACCTGATGCGGCCGGCCATGTACGGGGCTTACCACCACATTACTGTTATGGGGAAAGAGAATGCGCCCCACAATCACAAATATGACGTTACCGGTTCCCTCTGTGAGAATAATGACAAATTCGCCATCGACCGGATGCTGCCAAAGATTTCCATGGGTGATCTTCTGGTCATCCATGATACCGGCGCCCACGGGTTTGCCATGGGCTATAACTACAATGGGAAGCTTAAGTCTGCGGAGCTTCTGCTGAAGGAGGATGGCCAGGTTAAGCTTATCCGGAGGGCCGAGACGCCGGCAGATTATTTTATCACATTTGACTGTTTTCAAATCGGGAAAAAGCTGTTAAAATAAAGGGGACAAACTATAGGTGATTTAGGAGGAACTGTTATGAAAGCAATACGGAAAAGAAATGTCTCATTAGCGATGGCGGCCATGATGGCTCTTATGCTTTTTACCGGCTGCGGCATGAAGCCTGACGATGCGAAGGCGTATGTGCAGGCGACGCTCGACGCGGGGTACAAGGCAGACTTCGGTGAGTACGCGAAGATTACGGACTCATCCGAGGAAGAGGCACAGAAGCTTTTTGACAACAACATTGACACCGTGACGAATTCCCTTGGATTTAGTGCGCTTGGCGCGACTGAGGAAACGACGGAGAAGTACCGTGAGCTGCTCAAGGAGATTTTTAGCAAGGTGAAATATACGGTTGGCGAAGCGAAAGAGACAGACGGCGGCTTTGAGGTGGAAGTAAAGGCTGAGCCGATGGAGATTTTCAGTGGGATGCAGGACGAGCTTGTCGCAAAGCTCCAGAAGAAGGTGGAAAAGGCCGATGTGGAGGAAGACGAGATTAACCAGCTTGCCATCGATATGCTTTACGAGCTGCTGAGCGAGAAGCTTTCGGAAGTTACCTACGGCGAGGCACAGTCTGTGACCGTGCATGTCACGAAGGATTCCAACAATGTATGGAATATTACCGAGAGCGACCTTCAGGCAGTAGATGCAGCTTTATTTACAATTAACTAAAGAAGAAAGATACCGGATGCCCCGGATAGCTGGGGGCGTCCGGTTTTTAACTTGGCGGACCCAGGGATCAATTATGATAAAAGAGCAAGCAGCACCAGTGTATGATCGAAAAGTATAATAAAGATTGGTCAAAATGACCAGTAACGGGGAAAGTATGGTGGAAAGAGAGATAAAGAGAACGGATAACGGGAGTTTATATCAAAAAATCGCAGAACGCAGCCAATGTCAGGCCAACATCCTCCTTTCAGGAATAGACAGAAAAGTAGCTGGGGAGAAGCTGTTTTTATCCGGCAGAGACATCCTGTGGAGTTCAGCAAAAGCGCCGGGACTTTTGAGACTGTCAGAACGTTTTGCCGGAGAAGAGAGTTCTTCGGCTGCTATCTGCGGCACAACGCTTCTGGCCCTTCCGGAGGGAAGGGTCTTTTGCGAGCGCATCGGAAATGAACCGGCTATGGTCATCTGCGGCGGCGGGCATGTGTCCATACCCATTATCCGGCTGGCCAAAAGCATCGGCTTTCATCTTACGGTACTGGAGGACAGGCCGGTGTTTGCCGGGCAGGCCAGGGAGGCGGGAGCCGACGAGGTGATCTGCAGGCCTTTTTCGGATGGGATGGAACAGGTGGCGGGCACGCCGGATACCTGCTTTGTCATCGTCACGCGGGGACACCGGTACGACACGCTCTGCCTCAGAAAGGCAGTTTTAAAGCCGAATGCATATATCGGGATGATGGGAAGCCGAAAGCGCGTAGGGATGGTGAAGGAGCAGCTCATAGCGGAAGGGATCAGCCGGGAAGTGCTTGAGCATGTGCATATGCCCATCGGCCTGCCTATCGGAGCCGAGACGCCGGAGGAGATTGCGGTATCGGTCATGGCTGAGATCATAAAGGTGAAAAATGCCGGGAAAAAAGGCGAAGGATACACGAAAGAGCTTCTTTCTTACCTTACCGGACAAAAGGGCGGCGGTAAGCGAAAGATCCTTGCTACGGTCATTGCCAAGAAAGGTTCCGGGCCGAGAAAGGCCGGGACGAAGATGCTGGTGTTTGAGGATGGAGCGTTGATTGGGACCATTGGGGGAGGAAGCGCGGAGGCAAAGATTAAGGAGGCCTGTCTTTTAATGCTTAAGGAGAGATATCCGGCGCAGCAGGCAGTTGTTGTGGATATGACCGGGAAAGAGGCGGAGGATGCAGGTATGGTGTGCGGAGGGACGATGGAAGTGTTATTGGAGGAGATTGCAGTCTGATATCCTGCTGCCGGCGGGAATAAATGCTTGCTGCCGGAAGAAGGAATGCATTTTTGACGGTGATAGAATGAGAAAAATATGCGGCAGCCGCTTTGACGGCTGCCACACATGCCTATGATCGGAATGTTGTCCCGGTCTTTCCCTGTACCGCATCTCGTGATTTTTCAAGAAGTGTAATAAGGGCGGTACGTCCGAACTTTGAAGCGGCGAAATCTACGGCCGCCTGTACTTTCGGAAGCATGGAGCCGGGGGCGAAGTGCCCTTCGGCGATGTATCGCTTTGCTTCATCTATGGATACATGCGCAAGCCATTTTTCCTCCGGAGTTCCAAAGTTCAGTGCTACTTTTTCTACAGCGGTTAAAATGATCAGATAATCCGCATCAAGCTCTTTGGCCAGCAGGCAGCTTGCGAAGTCTTTGTCGATCACGGCGCTGGCGCCTTTTAAGTGGTTGCCCTGACGCACCACAGGGATTCCGCCGCCGCCGCAGGCGATGACCAGATTCCCGGAATCTACCATTGTGCGGATCGTATCAAGCTCGACGATCTCCACAGGTTTCGGGGAGGCTACCACGCGGCGGTAACCTCTGCCGGAGTCCTCTTTCATCATGTAGCCGAAGTTCTCCTCCATCTGTTTTGCCTGCTTGGCAGATATAAATTTGCCGATAGGCTTTGACGGATGTTCAAATGCCGGGTCATGTTCATCCACCCGGACCTGGGTGATCATCGTTGCTACCGGGATACCGGTAATCCCTCGGTTTAGCAGTTCTTCCCTGAGGGCGTTCTGCAGGTCATAGCCGATATATGCCTGGCTCATGGCTACGCAGACGGAGAGGGGAGTATTGGGCTGTTCCTGGTCCTCGTGGGTCAGCGCGATCATGGCATTGTTGACCATGCCTACCTGGGGGCCGTTGCCGTGGGCCACTACCACCTCGCAGCCTTCTTCGATCAGGTCTACGATTGCCTTGGCCGTGATCTTTACCGCCTGCATCTGTTCAGGCAGGGTATTTCCAAGGGCGTTGCCGCCAAGGGCGATGACTACTCTTTTTTTCTTATTCATGACAAACCTCCCTTATGGTTACTCGAAGATTCTTGAGGTGCTTTTCTCTTCAAGCTTTTTTAAGATGTCTGCCGGGTCGGCAAATTTTGCAAGGAAGATCATGGCTGCGATGATGTATGGCTTAAAGCTTGCTTCTTTGTAAAGGGGATTGCGGTAGCGGTCGAATACAGAAGCGTCCACTTCGCCCTCCTTACAGCTTACGCCGGTAATGTCTGCCGGCAGGCAGTGCATGTAGAGAGCCTTGCCGTCTTTCGTAGAGGCCATAAGCTCCTCGGTGCACGCCCAGTCTTTGTGCTGTGCATTCTGTGCCAGAAGTTCCTTTTCCAGCGCCTTGATACCTTCGGCATCGCCGTTTCCGTAGAGCTCGGTACGTTTTTCCATGGCAGCGAAAGGCGCCCAGCTCTTTGGATATACGATGTCGGCATCCTTAAACGCCTCAGCCATGTCGTTGGTCTTTTTAAAGGAGCCGCCGGATTTTTTCGCATTTTCAGCGGCAACTTTTTCAACGTCTTCAAAAATCTCGTAGCCTTCCGGATGAGCAAGCACAACGTCCATACCGAAGCGAGTCATCAGACCGATGATTCCCTGGGGAACCGATAGCGGCTTTCCGTAGGAAGGAGAGTAAGCCCAGGTCATGGCAAGCTTTTTGCCCTTAAGGTTCTTGACACCCCCAAATTCATGGATGATGTGGAGCATATCTGCCATAGCCTGTGTCGGGTGGTCAATGTCGCACTGGAGATTGACAAGAGTCGGTTTCTGCTCCAGGATACCGTCTTTGTTGCCCTGGGTTACAGCGTCAACAACTTCGTGCATGTACTTGTTCCCTTTTCCAATGTACATGTCGTCGCGGATACCGATGACGTCAGCCATGAAGGAGATCATGTTGGCTGTCTCGCGTACGGTTTCTCCGTGGGCTACCTGGGACTTCCCTTCATCAAGGTCCTGGACCTCAAGTCCTAAGAGGTTGCAGGCAGAGGCGAAGGAGAAACGGGTGCGTGTGGAATTGTCCCGGAATAAGGAGATGCCAAGGCCGCTTTCAAATACTTTTGTGGATATGTTGTGCTCCCTCATATAGCGGAGGGCGTCGGCAACGGTGAATACCGCTTCAATCTCGTCGTCTGTCTTCTCCCAGGTGAGGAAGAAATCCCCGTTGTACATGTCTTTGAAGTTCAATGCGTTTAATTTATCGATATATTTCTGTAAAGTTTCCATATGTTCATATCCTCCTGATTTATTTGTTCATCTGATTATTTACAATACTGCGCAGGGAGTGCGGCATATACAGCGGCACAGGTTACTAAGTCCTGCTTCCAGGTCTTTTCATTGGGTGCGTGGGCCTGAGCCTCTGCGCCCGGTCCGAAGCCGATACACGGGATATTGTTCCTTCCCATGATGGATACGCCGTTGGTGGAGAAGGTCCATTTGTCCGTGAGTGGGCGTGCCTTACGCATCGCCAGCGTCTCCTCGGCACCGATACGCGTCTCGCCGTAGAGGCCGGTGTAGGCAGCTTCCAAGGCTTTTGTAACATTGTGGTCTTTCGGGATCGCCCAGGTAGGGAAGTAGCACTCGATCTCGTAGACGCAGCCGGTGTAGGACGGGCGGTCGTAGTTGTACATGGATACCTTGACGTCGTCGCCGTATTTCTTCACGCTGGGGAGGGCGCGGATCTCGTCAAGGCAGCTTTCCCAGGTCTCGCCGAAGGTCATGCGGCGGTCTAAGGATACCGCGCAGGAGTCCGCAACCGCGCAGCGGCTGGGGGAGGTGTAGAAGATCTGGGATGCGGTTACCGTTCCGCGTCCTAAAAAGCGGGCTTCCTCCCAGTCTTTGTTGTATTTCGGGTTCAGCATCTTTACAAGACCTTTGATGGCTGTCTCGTCTGCGTCGTCATTTTCATTGAGGGCGCGCACATCCTGAAGGATATCGGCCATCTTGTAGATGGCGTTGTCGCCGCGCTCCGGTGCAGAGCCGTGGCAGGAGACGCCTTTGACATCGATACGGATCTCCATACGGCCCCGCTGGCCGCGGTAGATGCCGCCGTCGGTCGGCTCAGTGGAGACGACGAATTCCGGGCGCACCTTGTCTTCGTTGATAATGTACTGCCAGCACAGGCCGTCGCAGTCTTCCTCCTGGACGGTTCCTGTAACCATGATCTTTACGCCTTCCGGAATCAGGCTTAAGTCTTTCATGATCTTCGCGCCGTATACGGAAGAGACGATGCCGCCGCACTGGTCGGACACACCGCGGCCGCCAATCTCCGTGTCGTTTTCGTAGCCCTCGTAGGGGTCAAAATCCCAGTTGTCGATGTTGCCGATGCCTACGGTGTCGATATGGGCGTCGTAGGCGATGATCTTATCGCCGGTGCCCATGTAGCCGATGACATTTCCCTGGGGATCGATGTTCACCTCGTCAAATCCGACCTTTTTCATCTCGGCAGCGATCGTGTCGATGTGATCCTTTTCCCCGCAGCTCTCGCCGGGATTTTTGACGATGGCGCGAAGGAAAGCGGTCATATCCTTCTCATAATTTTGTGCAGCTTCTTTTACTTTATTAAAATCAAACATGATAAAATCCTCCTTATAATTATGTGATACAGGTCTTATAAATCTGCAAATGGCTCTTTGCCGTTTCCGCACAGTCCTTCCCAGGCAATCTCACGGTAGCGTTCCGGGTCGGTATCCCCCTCAGAGGATACGAGAAGAACTTCTGAATCTTCATTGAG
Source organism: uncultured Lachnospiraceae bacterium (assembly GCA_947363565.1). Taxonomy (GTDB): domain Bacteria; phylum Bacillota; class Clostridia; order Lachnospirales; family Lachnospiraceae; genus MD308. The sequence continues at coordinate 95,003 of CANAPP010000001.1, forward strand.
CTTTAACGCTTGTTTCAGTTCTTTGTATTCCGGTCTGGTCATCAGAGCATGGAGAAGCCCCATAGTTACAGAGCCGGACTCGCCGGAGATCACCCGCTCATCGCCTTTAAGGGGTGCGCCATAGATACGTGTGCCGTTGGCGCTTACCCAGTCGGGGCAGGAGACGAAAGCGTCTGCGTGGTTTCTTAAGATATCCCAGGATACGGTGTTGGCCTCCCCGCAGGCAAGGCCGGCCATGATCGTGAGCATATCTCCGGTCACATCGATGCGGCTGCCGTCAGATTGCATAGCGGAGCGGTAGAGACAGTCGGCAGCGCCGGCTTCCACCACGACCATCACCGGAGGGTTCTCTTTAAAACGGTTGGCAAAGTATCCGATCACTGCGCCTGCAAGAGAACCTACACCCGCCTGGATAAAGATGTGGGTGGGGCGGCAGCCGTCCTCCTCAAGCTGTCTGTCTGCCTCGGTAGCCAGCGTACCGTAACCCTGCATGATCCAGGTAGGGATTTCTTCGTAGCCTTCCCAGGCGGTGTCCTGCACCATGATTCCCCGGTGGGTATTCTCTGCTTCTTTCGCAGCCATCCGCACGCAGTCGTCATAGTTTAAGTCCTCGATAGTAACCTCGGCATTTTCTTTGGCAATATTCTGAAGGCGGGTCTGGGTGGTGCCTTTTGGCATCCGGACGACACATTTCTGTCCGAGCTTATTGGCTGCCCAGGCGACTCCCCGGCCGTGGTTTCCGTCAGTAGCGGTAAAGAAGGTGGCCTGCCCGAACTGATTCCTGAGTTCGTCGGAAGTGAGGACGCTGTAGGGAACCTCGCTTACCTCTTTCCCAAGCTCTTTGGCAATGTGCCTTGCGATGGCGTAGGAGCCGCCCAGCACTTTAAAAGCGTTGAGGCCGAAGCGGTAGGATTCGTCCTTGACGTACACCTTCTTAAGTCCCAGGTACTCTGCCAGACAGGAAAGCCTCGTCAGCGGCGTGACACTGTACTGGGGGAAGCTTCGGTGGAATTCCCCGGCTTTTTGCATTTCCTCAAGAGACATATTCTGAAGCTCTTTATCGTCGCTCTTTGCAATATGGTTGAGGGTCCATTTGATGTCAGTATCTGTTGTATTACCCATAATAAAAATCCTCCTTTAGTTATAAAACAATTATTTGTTGATGTCGATGTAGCTGTAAAGTGTGTATTTGGAGATGCCAAAATATTTGGCCACTTTATCTCCCGATTTTGTAATCAGAAAGGCACCTGCGTCATTTAGGAAGTTAAATGCTTTGATCTTATCTTCTTTTGTCATGAGGGCGACAGGGACTCCCACTAAAGCTACGGCCTGCTCGATCAACTGGTCTAACAGCTCATTGACATCGTGGGTGATGATGCGGGGCGTGCCGGGCTCATCTCCGGATTCCGGTGCACTGCAGGCAGTGATTGCGTGGATACTGCTCTCTAGTGCAAGCAGATTGGTGATGTCGTAGTTGATCGCAAATATGTAGCGGGGTTTTCCGGATCCGTCGTGAATATAGATTGTGCTGGACTTTAAGATCCGTCCGTTCTCCGTCTTGGTAAGATAGGAAAGGCGGTCGGTCAACGGGCCGTCAGAAGCTTTCAGGGCATCTAAGACTGCCATAGAAGGTCCGTCACCGATATGGCGTCCGGTTACAGAGCCGTTTTCTATATGTACGATGGAGCTGTCTGTATTCCCGTTCTTCAGATCGTGGATCACGATCTCACAGTTTTCTCCGAACTGTGCGGCCAGTCCTGCCGCAATCTGCTTTAATGTCTCTAATCTGATATCTGTCATCTATATCCCTCCTTAAATCAGGGCCTTATTGGTCTCCCTGATTCTATCATAGCAGATATTTTTAAAAAATCAACAAAAAATTTTTAGATAACAAAAAATTTTTGTAAAAGTGATTGCATATTGTAAAGAATGATGGTAATATAGGGGCATGGAAAGCAGTATTTGTGGAATGTGCACGAGACAACTGTGCATGGATAACACGAAATATTGCCAAATTGCATGGATTTTCCTGCTGTTGGTCTCCCCGATAGAACGGCGGAAAAAATTTCAGGCTTAATGCTTTCTGAATGTAAACAAAATTATCCGGCATGGAGCCATGGGACCGGCCGGTCTGGATTACCTGCGTAAAGGAGGATAAGATGAACGAAGAGAAAAAAACAAGTGCAGCAGATGAATTATTCAAGGTTGACGGAAAGCCTTCGCCGGCTCAGGCCCTTCCGCTGGCATTGCAGCATGTAGTGGCGATGATCGTAGGATGTGTGACCCCGGCGATCATTGTGGCCGGGGTAGCAGGACTTGACAGTGGCGATTCCATCATCCTCATCCAGGCAGCCCTTTTAATGTCGGCCCTGACGACGCTGGTACAGCTTTATCCGGTGACCCCAAAAGGCACTGTGTCCATCGGATCCGGCCTTCCGGTGATCATGGGGATCAGTTTTGCCTATGTGCCCACGATGCAGGCCATTGCCGGTGACTTTGATGTGGCGACGATATTGGGTGCGCAGATCATCGGCGGTGTGATCGCGGTTCTTGTAGGGATTTTCATCAAGCAGATCCGGAGGTTCTTTCCGCCCCTGATCACGGGAACGGTGGTTTTTGCCATCGGCTTGTCCCTTTATCCCACAGCTATCAACTATATGGCGGGCGGGACGGCAAGTGAATCTTACGGTTCCTGGCAGAACTGGCTGGTGGCGCTTATCACTCTGGCGATCGTAACCGGGCTTAACCATTACGGGAAGGGTATCTGGAAATTATCTTCGATATTGATCGGTATTGTCGCAGGATATATTGTGTCGCTGTTTTTTGGGATGGTGGATTTTTCCGGCGTATCGTCGGCGGCTATGTTCCAGTTTCCGGCACCTCTGCATTTCGGGATCAAATTCGAGCCGTCTTCCTGTGTAGCTATCGGTGTGCTGTTTGCCATCAATGCGATCCAGGCTATCGGTGATTTTTCTGCCACGACGACGGGCGGCCTTGACCGTATGCCTACGGATGAGGAGTTAAACGGCGGGATTGTAGCTTACGGGCTCAGCAATATCTTCTGTGCATTTTTCGGCGGTCTTCCAACCGCCACTTACAGCCAGAATGTAGGGATCGTTGCCTCCACCAAGGTAGTGGCGAAGCGGGTGTTCGGGATGGCAGCGGGAATCCTTCTGGTTGCGGGGCTGATACCGAAGTTTTCCTCCATTCTTACGACGATTCCCTACTGCGTGCTTGGGGGTGCTACCGTGTCGGTGTTTGCCTCTATCGCGATGACGGGTGTGAAGCTTGTGACGGCGGCGCCCATGAACTTTCGGAATACGACAATCGTAGGATTAGCCATCGCTCTGGGTATGGGAATCACTCAGGCCAATGCGGCATTAGCTTCGTTTCCGGTATGGGTGACGACCATCTTCGGAAAATCTCCGGTGGTACTTGCTACGATCACGGCCATTATCCTGAATCTGGTGCTGCCAAAGGAAAATAAAATAGATACATAAGGAGGCGTTACAGATGTTAATTGTAGGAAACGGTAGATTATTTACCAGAGATGAGAATCTTCCATATATAGAAAACGGTGCGGTTGTCATGGAGGGGACGAAGATCTTGGCCCTCGGCAATACCCGGGAGATAAAAAGTACTTATAAAGACGCGGAGTTCATCGATGCCAGGGGCGGCGTGATCATGCCGGCGTTTATCAACACTCATGAGCACATCTACAGTGCGATGGCGCGAGGATTGAGTATCAAGGGGTATGCTCCCAAAGGATTTTTGGATGTGCTTGACGGTCAGTGGTGGACCATCGACCGAAGGCTTACGATGGAGCAGATCAAGTACAGTGCCATGGATACCATGATCTCCTGTATAAGGAACGGTGTGACGACGATCTTTGACCATCACGCAAGCTTTGGGCAGATCAAAGGGAGCTTATTTACCATCGCGGATGCGGCGAAAGAACTTGGGTTGCGTGTATGCCTGTGCTATGAGGTTTCTGACCGGGACGGTATGGATAAAGCGAGAGAAGCAGTGGCGGAGAATGCAGAGTTCATCCGCTATGCCTTAAAGGACGAGTCAGATATGCTGGCAGGGATGATGGGTATGCATGCCCAGTTCACCATCTCCGATGCGACGATGGAGCTTGCCGCGGCAAACAAGCCGGACGGGGTGGGCTATCATATCCATGTGGCGGAAGGCATCGAGGATCTTCATGACTGTCTGAAAAAGTATGGGAAGCGGATTGTTGACAGACTGTACGATATGGACATATTGGGAGAGAAGACGCTCCTTGGGCACTGTATCTACATCAATCCTCACGAGATGGAGCTGATCAAGGCTACAGATACTATGGTGGTACATAATCCGGAGTCCAATATGGGCAATGCCTGCGGCTGTCCGCCCACTATGGAACTGGTGAGAAGAGGGATCTTAACGGGTCTTGGCACGGACGGATACACCCACGATATGACCGAGTCTTACAAGGTGGCAAATGTGCTCCACAAGCATCATCTGTGCGATACAAATGCGGCGTGGGGCGAAGTGCCGACGATGCTCTTTGTGAATAATGCGGCCATAGCGAACCGTTATTTTAAGGCTCCCTTAGGCGTATTAAAGGAAGGTGCGGCGGCGGATGTCATCGTGGCAGACTATAACCCGCCGACACCCATGGACGCCGGCAACTTAAACGGGCATATTCTGTTCGGCATGACCGGAAGAGACGTGGTGACGACCATCGGAAACGGTAAAGTGCTGATGAAGGACAGGGAAGTGAAAGTTGCGGATGTGGATGAAGTGATGGCAAAGTGCAGAGAGGAATCTGCAAAGCTTTGGAAGAATATTAACGGATAACCAACGGACAGGAGGAAATAGATAATGAGTGATATCATGACATGTATGCCTTTTTCAAAGCTCCTTGACTGGGTAAGGATGGAGCATGAAAAGAGCAGCAGTGTATTTGGGGTAAGATACCCTTACCGGGCAGATGCAAGGAATGCCCGGACGATCTTCGGGCGCGATCTTGAGACGCCCATCGGCCCGGCGGCGGGTCCAAACAGTCAGCTTGCCCAGAATATTGCGGCAGCTTACTATGCCGGAAGCCGGTTTTTCGAGCTTAAGACCGTGCAGATCATGGACGGTGCCGAGCTTGCGGCCTGTGTGAATAAGCCTTGCATCAAGGCAGATGATGAGTGCTACAACTGTGAGTGGTCCACGGAGCTTTACGTGCCCCAGGCCCAGGAAGAGTACATCAAGGCCTGGTTCCTTCTCTCCTTCATGGCGAAGGAGTACGGTCTTGGCAGCATGACGGGCTTCCAGTTCAACATCAGCGTGGGTTATGATTTGGCAGGCATCAAGTCAGAAAAGATCGACACCTTTATTGAGAATATGAAAAATGCCGCGCAGACCGATACTTTCAGGGAATGTAAGGAAATCCTCCTTGCCCGTGCGGATGAATTCGCCCGGGTGACCAGGGAAGATATCGAGAGCATCTCCCCGGAAATCTGCAATTCCGCGACCATCTCAACTCTCCACGGCTGCCCGCCAGAGGAGATCGAGAGTATCGCCGATTACTTGTTGAAAGAAAAAAAGATGCATACTTTTATCAAATGCAACCCGACGCTTCTTGGCTATGAGTTCGCAAGAGAGACACTGGATAAAATGGGGTATGATTATATCGCTTTCGGAAGATTCCACTTTGAGGATGACCTGCAGTATAAAGACGCGGTTCCCATGCTGGACCGTCTGATGAAGCTGGCGGGAGAGCTTGCGCTTTCCTTCGGTGTTAAGATCACCAACACTTTCCCGGTGGATGTGAAGGCGGGAGAGCTTCCCAGCGAAGAGATGTACATGTCCGGAAAGTCCTTATATCCTCTCTCTATTGCTCTGGCGGCAAAGCTTTCCGCTGAGTTTGGCGGAAAACTTCGGATCGCGTATTCCGGCGGAGCGGATGCATTTAACATCCAGAGGATCGTAGGCGCGGGAGTATGGCCGGTGACGGTGGCGACGACGCTCTTAAAGCCCGGCGGATACCAGAGGTTAAAGCAGATGGCAGAAACGGTTGACCGGATGGGGGTAAAGCCTTTTGACGGCGTTGATACAGCGGCGCTTAAAGCTGCGGCGGAGTCTGCGTTGACGGATAAGCATCATGTGAAGCCGGCAAAGCTTCCGGTTTCCAGAAAGACAAAAGAGAAGGTACCTCTTCTTGACTGCCACACGGCGCCCTGTGAGGATGCCTGCCCCATCCATCAGGACATTACTGCATATATGCGTCTGTCCGGTGAAGGGAAGTATGGGGAAGCCCTGAAAGTCATCTTAGCGCGGAATGCGCTGCCGTTTATCACCGGGACCATCTGCGCCCACGGCTGCCAGAGCCATTGTACCAGGAATTTTTACGAGTCTCCGGTTGAGATCCGAAAGACAAAGCTTCTTTGTGCGAATGAGGCTTTTGAGAGTGTCCTTGAAGAAGTGGTGCCGGAAGGAGACTGCAGCCGGAAGGCAGCGGTTGTAGGCGGAGGGCCGTCAGGTATGGCGGCAGCCTACTACCTGGCAAAGTTGGGCGTATCAGTGACTCTCTTTGAAAAACGGGAGAAGCTTGGAGGAATCGTGAGTGCGGTGATCCCGGATTTTCGGATTGACGACTGCGTGATCGCAAAGGACGCAGCCTTCCTTGAAAAACTTGGGGTGAAGGTCCGGTGCGGCAAGGAGGCTCCGGTAGTGGAAGAACTGCGGGCGAAGTACGACGATGTGATCCTGGCAGTGGGCGCTTACGAAAGAGGCGAGCTTGTGCTGGAGGAGAAAAAGGCTTATAATGCCCTTGAGTTCCTGGAGGATTTTAACCGCACGGAAGGTAAGCTTGACCTGGGGAAAAATGTGGTGGTCATCGGCGGCGGAAATACGGCGATGGATACGGCCAGGGCGGCAAAGCGCTGCGCGGGGGTAGAACATGTCTATCTTGTCTACCGCAGGACGAAGCGCTACATGCCGGCGGATGAGCACGAACTATTGCTGGCACTGGCAGACGGTGTAGAATTTAAAGAGCTTCTTGCTCCGGTCAAGATAGATAAGGGCGAGCTCATCTGCAATAAGATGGCGCTTACCCGGCCGGATGAATCCGGAAGGGCCGGTGTGGCTGCTGTCGGAGAGACGGCGAGCGTTCCTGCGGATACGGTGATCGCAGCGGTGGGAGAGAAAGTGCCGGGAAGTTTCTACAAGAAGAACGGCATCCGTGTGGATGAGAAAGGGCGCCCGCTGGTGAATGAGCATCTGGAGACGAATCTGGAGGGCGTCTATGTCATCGGCGACGGATTATACGGCCCGTCCCTTGTGGTAAAAGGTATGGCGGAGGCTATGAAAGCAGCAGAGGCAATTACCGGAAGGAAAGTGTCTGCGAAAGTTTATGAAGGCACGGACAGGGAGAAAGCGTACAGCCGGAAGGGAATCCTTGCGGAGCCGGGGGAGAAAAAAGAGGCAGAGCGCTGTCTTAGCTGCTCTGCTGTATGTGAAAACTGCGTGGATGTATGTCCCAACCGGGCAAATGTAGAGATCCGGGTACCCGGCATGGCAAAGACCCAGATCATCCATGTGGACGGCATGTGCAATGAATGCGGCAACTGTAAGAGCTTTTGCCCGTATGCCAGCGCTCCTTATCTTGACAAATTCACTTTGTTTGCCAGCGAAGCGGCTATGACGGACAGCAAAAACGAAGGCTTTGTAATCCTTGACCGCAAGAAGGTAAGCTTAAAGGTAAGATATCTGGGTGAAGAATTTTTGTGGGAGAAAGGTCAGGAAGGAAAGCTCCCGGAGGGGCTTGCAAAATTAATGGAGACAGTGTGCACAGATTATACTTATCTGTGATGAGTAGGAAACAGATCAATACATAGAAAGAAGGTTCTAACGGATGAAACGGTTATTTCGGGGCGGCATCGTGGTAAGCGGTGCCGGACAGAGAAGGGCGGACGTGCTGACAGAGGATGAAAAGATCCTCCGGGTGGAGAGCCGTATCGAGGATGCGGACGCGGAGGTTACAGACGTCACGGGGAAATACTTATTTCCGGGCTTTATCGACGGGCACACTCATATGGACCTGGAGGTGGCCGGCACGGTGACCGCCGATGGATTTGACACCGGCACAAAGGCGGAGATTGCCGGAGGGACTACATGTATCGTGGATTTTGCCACCCAGAACCGGGGAGAGAGCCTTGCTTTTGCCCTCGCACGCTGGCATGAGAAAGCAGATGGAAAGGCGAGCTGTGACTACGCGTTCCATCTGGCGCTCTCCGACTGGAATGCGTCGGTAAAGAAAGAGCTTGTCACTGTGGTATCCGAAGGGATCCGTTCGTTCAAATTATATACGACCTATGACGGGATGGCGGTGGACGATCAGGCAATCTATGAGATCCTTGCCTGTTTAAAGGGGCTTGGGGGGATTGCAGGGGTGCACTGTGAGAATAAGGGGATCATCGATGCCCGCCTTGACGCTCTTCTGGCAGAAAAGGGAACGCGAAAGAAGGTATCTGATTACCCGGGGACCAGGCCGGTGTTGGCGGAAGCCGAGGCGGTGAGCAGAGTCCTTAAGATTGCCGCGTGTGTAGATACGCCGGTGGTCATCGTCCACTTAAGCTCGAAGGAAGGCTGTGAGGAGATCCGGCGTGCCAGAAAAGCAGGGCAGATCGTGTATGCAGAGACTTGCCCCCAATACCTTCTGATGGATGAGGGGAAGTATGGGCGCACCGATGCCAGGAATTATATGATCGCCCCGCCTCTTCGGAAGGAGGAGGATCAGAAGGTACTCTGGGAGGCGCTGGCCGGGGGAGAGATCCAGACCGTTGCCACCGACCACTGCAGTTTCACGACGTTGCAGAAAGATATGGGAGCAGAGGACTTTGCCAAAACGCCCTGCGGGATGCCGGGGGCGGAGGAACGTCCGGCGCTTTTGTATCATTTCGGCGTGGGGACGGGGAAGATTTCTCTCGAGCAGATGTGTGCGTACCTTTCGGAGAACCCGGCAAGGCTTTATCAGCTCTATCCCGGGAAAGGCGTGATCGCCCCGGGAAGTGATGCAGATCTCGTGGTTTGGAACCCGGATACGGTGTGGACATTGACGAAAGAGACCCAGCAGTCGGCAGCAGATTACTGTCCTTTTGAGGGAACTGTCCTTAAGGGAAGGGCCGAAGCTGTGTATCTGCGCGGGAGGCTTACGGCAGAAAACGGCGCTGTCACAGCGCCTTACCAAGGGAAATATATCAAGGCCGAAAAGGGGGCAGCACAATGAAAGTACTGATAAAAGGCGCCGGAGACCTGGCATCTGGCATCGCTTACGAGCTCTGGCTTGCCGGCCACGGGGTACTGATGACGGAGATTGAAGTGCCGCTTGCCGTCCGGAGAGCCGTATCCTTTTCAAGAGCCGTCTATGAGGGGAGTGCGAAGGTGGAAGGAGCCAAAGGCGTATTGGTGAGAAACATTTCCGAGGGGCTCCTTGAGATAAAGAAGGGAAATATCCCGGTGATCGTGGACGAAAAGGCGAGGATCAGAGAGGAATATAAGCCGGATGTGCTGGTGGATGCCATTATGGCAAAGAGGAATACCGGGACGGCTCTGACGGATGCCCCTTTGGTGATCGGGACAGGTCCGGGATTTAGTGCCGGGGCGGACTGTCATTTTGTCATCGAGACGATGCGCGGCAAAGATCTTGGCCGTGTCATCAGCCTGGGAGGTGCAAAGCCGGATACCGGAGTGCCGGGAGAAGTGGGAGGATATACTGCCGAAAGGCTCCTTCGGGCGTCGGCAGACGGAGAATTAACAACCATGGTCCAGATTGGGGATATCGTAGAAAAAGGGCAGGTCGTAGCGCGGTGCGGATGCGTTCCGGTGTATGCCGGGATGTCCGGGATCGTCCGGGGGATGCTCATGCCCGGCGTATACGTGACCAAAGGCCTGAAGATTGGGGATATCGATTCCAGGGAAATAAAGAAAAGCTGCTATACCATATCGGATAAGGCAAGGCTGGTAGGAAGAGGTGTCCTTGAAGCGATAGAATGCGGAATCGGCGGCTGCCGGATGGCGGCCTGTCAATGAGGAGGTGAAGAATTGGCAATCTATACATTGAAGGTAAACAAAAAGGAAGTCACTACGGAGAAAAAACAGAGTCTCCTTCGGTTTCTCAGAGATGACCTTCACCTGACTTCCGTAAAAGACGGCTGCAGCCAGGGCGCATGCGGGACCTGTACAGTGATCATCGACGGCGAGACGGTGAAAGCCTGTGTGCCGACGACAGACCGTCTTGCCGGAAAGGAGATTGTTACCGTCGAAGGGTTGAGTGAGTGGGAAAAGAAAGTATTTACTTACGCTTACGGTGAAGCGGGGGCAGTGCAGTGCGGCTTCTGTATCCCGGGGATGGTACTGTGCACAAAGGCGCTGTTAGATAAGAACCCGGCGCCTTCCGAGGAGGAGATCCGGTATGCCCTGCGCAACAATTACTGTCGCTGTACCGGATACGTGAAGATCATCGCGGCGGTAAAGCTGGCGGCGAAGATCTTACAGGAGGGTGTGATACCGGAAAAAAGCTGCGACGACTGGAAGATCGGTTCCAGGGTCCACCGCCTTGACGTGGATGAGAAGGTGTCAGGATACGGGAAATATCCGGATGATTTTTACCTGGAGGGTATGTGTTACGGCTCGGCACTCAGGAGCAGATACCCGCGGGCAAGAGTGCTGTCCGTAGATACAAGGGAAGCCAAAGCGCTGCCGGGTGTGGCTGCCGTACTGACTGCAGAGGATATCCCCGGCAAGAATAAGATCGGGCATCTCAAGCACGACCAGTACACGATGATCCCCATAGGCGGGCTGACCCATTACCTTGGAGATGCCGTGGCTCTTGTGGCGGCGGAGGACCCAGAGACATTGGAAAAGGCAAAGAAACTTATCAAAGTGGAGTACGAGGTGCTCACGCCCATACATAACATCGAGGAGGCAAAAGCCCCCGGCGCGCCGAAGGTATTTGACGAGGAGGAGTCTAATGTTCTGGCTCATAAGCACGTAAGCAGGGGCGATGCCGCAGGTGCCATCGAAAAATCGGCCCATGTACTCACCCGGCATTTCGAGACACCCTGGACAGAACATGCTTTCTTAGAGCCGGAATGTGCAGTTGCATACCGGGATACGGACGGGGATATCAGGATCATCTCCACGGACCAGTCGGCTTACTGTACGTACCATGAGTGCGGGATGTTGTTAGGAACAGATAAGATCAAGGTGGAAAATGCGCTGGTGGGCGGAGGTTTCGGCGGCAAGGAAGACATGACTGTGCAGCACCATGCAGCGCTCCTTGCATGGCATACCGGGCGCCCGGTGAAAGTGAGGCTTACCAGGGAAGAGTCCCTCCTGATCCATCCGAAACGTCATCCTTTTGTGATGGATGTGACTATGGGATGCGATAAAGACGGGAAGATCATGGGAGTAAAGGCCAAGGTGGAATCCGATACCGGGGCATTTGCCTCTTTAGGAGGGCCGGTGTTAGAGCGCGCCTGCACCCATGCGGCAGGGCCTTACGCCTATGAGAATTTTGAGATCGAGGGGACGGCTTACTATACCAACAATCCGCCGGCTGGGGCCTTTCGGGGCTTTGGGGTAACACAGACCTGTTTTGCCACAGAGATGCTCCTTAACATGATGGCGGATGAGGTCGGCATTACGCCCTGGGAGATCCGCTACCGCAATGCCATCCGGCCGTGGGGTGTGCTGCCCAATGGCCAGATCGTGGATGATTCCACCGGGCTTTTGGAGACTTTGGAAGCGGTGAAGGAAGAGTACGAGAAAGCGTTAGCGGAAGGAAAGCCTGTGGGGATCGGCTGTGCCATGAAAAATGCGGGTGTCGGCGTCGGAATCCCGGATTGGGGGCGCGTAAGGCTCATCGTGGAGGAAGATAGGAAGCTCCATATCTATTCCGGCGCTTCTTGTATCGGCCAGGGGCTTGGGACTGTGCTTGTGCAGATGGTGGTGACGAATACAGACCTTTCCCGGGATGATATCGTCTACGAGCGGAGCAACACATGGATTGCACCGGATTCCGGCACGACATCCGGTTCCCGCCAGACATTGGTGACCGGGGAGGCCTGCCGGAGAGCCTGCGGGAAACTGATGGAGGCGAAGGCAGGAGGTAAGACCTTAGAAGAGCTTAAAGGCCAGGAGTTTTACGGAGAATATCTGGCAAAGACGGATCCTTTAGGGGCAAATGTGCCAAATCCTGTCTCCCACGTGGCCTACGGTTATGCCACGCAGATGTGTATTCTGGATAAAAAGACCGGAAAGGTCGAAAGACTTGTAGCAGCCCATGATGTGGGAAAGGCGGTAAATCCGCTGTCCTGCGAAGGGCAGATCGAGGGCGGAGTGGTCATGTCCATGGGCTATGCCTTACAGGAGCGTTATCCCATTGATGATAACTGCAAGCCCATATCCAAATACGGTGCCATCGGTCTGCTCCGTGCCCATGAGATACCAGAGATCAAGCCCATCGTCATCGATAAGCCGGGGCTTAAGGTGGCCTGCGGCGCGATCGGTATCGGAGAGATCACCTCTATCCCTACGGCGCCGGCAATAGCAGATGCTTATTACCGGTTTGACGGAAAGAGGCGCTACTGTCTGCCGATAGAAGGAACACCGTATGAAAGGAAGGGATAAGCGATGGCAGTGAAGAAAAGATTTCCTTACCGGGCGGCTTTTACTGCCTGTCAGGGATCATGCGGCGAAGGAGAGGCAGTCTGCAGATACCGCTGTCTTGGCTGCGGGAAATGTGAGAAGGTCTGTAAGTTTAGCGCCATATCCGTGGCAGGAGGCAAAGCTTTGGTGGATGAGGAGAAATGTATCGGCTGCGGCATGTGCGTAAAAGCATGTCCCCAGGGAATCATCCGTATCCATGAATGTGCGAATCATATCGCGGTGAAATGCTCCAACAAAGATAAAGGCAAGGAAGCCCTCGTCTGCCCGGTAAGCTGTATCGGCTGCGGCATGTGCGTAAGGGTATGCACGGCGGAGGCGGTGAAGGTGGTTGATCACTTGGCCGTGATCGACGAGACGCGTTGCCTTGGGTGCGGTATGTGTGCGGTAAAGTGCCCGAGACATGCGATCGTGGACCTCAGGGGAATACTGACACCGTAGGAGGAAAGATATGGGAGTTTTATGTGAATCATTAAACATAGATACCGGCAGACACCGGCTCATTGCTTTCGTGGGAGCCGGAGGAAAGACGACGCTGATCTACGGGCTGTCAAGAGAACTTCGCAGCATGGGTTATTCTGTGGCAGTGACTACGACAACGCATATGGGCGCAAAGGGGCGGTACGGCTTTGCGCCCATCGGCGTGCCCTGCGGTGACGGGAAGATCAAAGGGAGTTCCCCGGCGGCGCCTGCTAAGCTTCTTTTGGACTATGATTTCGTCCTGACGGAAGCGGACGGAAGCCGCCGCCTTCCGTTTAAAGTGCCGGAAAGCCATGAACCAGTGCTGCCCGAAGGTGCGCATCTGGTCGTCGGCGTAGCGGGAGCCGCGGCGGCGGGAGGGACATTTGCAGAAAAATGCTGCCGGTATCCGCTGGCCTGCCGGTATTTCGCCTGTGAGCCGTCGGAAAGAATCGGGGTCCATCATCTGGTGGAAGCGCTGAATGCCCCGTGGGGTCAGAAAAAGGGCGTCGTCTGCGATTACCGCTGGGTGATCGGACAGGGAGATTGGCTGGATGAAAAGCAGCGGGCATATATCCGGAGCACTGCCGGATGGGGAGAAGAAGGATGTATCCTCTCCCTTTTAAACGGCAGGATAACTGCCGGTTGAATTATTACGTGCGTCTTGCAAAATAACTGCAAGGCGCTTTTCTTTACTTGTTCATGTCTGTCAGGATATGTTATACTGAAAAAACATAAGGATACAGCTAATCAATAGTAGATCAATCAAAGGTGGATGAAAGGGATGCTCAGGATAAAAGAATATGTGAAGGCGGAAAGCCTTGCCCAGGCGTACGAGCTGAACCAGAAGCGGGCCAACCGCATCATCGGCGGGATGCTCTGGATGAAGATGGGGACGGTAAATGTCCATACAGCGATCGACCTGTCGGGGCTTGGGCTCGATGGGAGCGAGGAGAGGAAAGACGAGTTCGTCATCGGATGCATGGCAACGCTGCGGCAGTTGGAGACGGATGAGAGGCTGGCAGTGCTTGGCAGCGGGATCCTTAAGGAGAGTGTGAAGAATATTGTAGGCGTGCAGTTCCGGAATCTGGCCACTGTGGGCGGGAGCCTGGCGGGAAGGTTCGGATTTTCCGATGTACTGACCGCATTTTTGGCACTGGATACGGAGGTGGAGCTGTATAAAGCCGGCCGTATACCTCTGGCAAAGTTTGCTGCAGAGGGAGCGGGAAGTGACATCCTTGTGCGGGTATTTGTAAAAAAGGATGACAGAAGGTGTGTTTACTTAAGCCATCGGAATACGAAGACAGACTTCCCGGTGCTTACCGTCGCTCTTTCCTCGGCGAGGAGCGGCATAAGAGTGGCAGCAGGCGCAAGACCCCAGCGGGCGATCCTGGTGCCGGCGGATGAATGCTTAAACAAGGCGGATGCAGCGGACATTTTTGAGGGAAGGGCAGATAAAGAAGCGCTCCAAGCGTATGCTGCGCAGCTTGCCGCGAAGGTTCCAACGGGGAGCAATATGCGGGCCAGCGCCGCCTACCGCAGTCACCTGGCTGAAGTGCTTATCCGCCGGGGACTTACAGCGCTCAATGAACAGGCGGCAAAGGAGAGGGGGAAGAAGGATGCAGATTAGGATTACGCTCAATGGCAGAAAGATTACCGAGGATGTCTCCCCAGACCTTCTTTTGCTGGATTGGGTGCGTGCCCACGGATGTTACAGCGTAAAGCGGGGGTGTGAGACATCAAACTGCGGGCTGTGTACCGTGTTTATGGAGGATAAGCCGGTGCTTTCCTGTTCGGTGCTGGCGGTGCGTGCGGACGGAAAAAGGATAGAGACGCTGGAGGGGCTTAGAAAAGAGGCGGAGGAGTTCGGGGCATTTATCGCAGGCCAGGGAGCGGAGCAGTGCGGCTTTTGCAACCCGGGGATGATCATGAATGCCATCGCTCTTTTCCGGGAAAACCCGGAGCCGTCGGAAGAAGAGATCAAGGAATATCTGGCAGGTAATCTCTGCCGCTGCTCCGGCTATGAAGGGCAGCTTCGGGGGATCCAGGCATTCCTTGCCTATAAGAAAGGGGGCGGTATACAGTGAAGACAGTAGGAAAGCCGGTGATAAAAAAGGATGCTATGGCGTTAGTTACGGGGCAGCCGGTGTATACAGACGATATCGCGCCGAAGGACTGCCTGATCGTGAAAGTATTAAGAAGTCCTCATGCCAATGCCCTTGTGAAACAGGTGGTAAAAGAGGGAGCTATGAGGATTCCCGGTATCGAAGCGGTGTATACCTGGGAAGACGTGCCGGGGAAGCGGTTTACCATGGCGGGGCAGACTTATCCCGAGCCAAGTCCCTACGACCGGCTGATCTTAGATAGGCATATGCGGTTCGTGGGAGACCCGGTAGCAATTGTCGCCGGAGCGGATGCGCTTTGCGTCGATCAGGCGTTGGCAGCCCTTAAGGTTGAATATGAGGTACTGCCTGCAGTTCTTGATTTCCGTAAAGCCAAAGATCATGAGGTGCTGGTGCACCCGGAGGAGGACTGGCGGTCGCTCTGCCCGGTGGGTGCGGATAACCGGAGGAACCTTTGTGCCAGCGGCAGCATGGAGAAAGGGGATGTGGACAAGGTGCTTGCAGACTGTGACGTGGTAGTAAGCGGTTCCTATCACGTGCAGGCGGCCCAGCAGACGATGATGGAGACGTTCCGTACATTTTGTTATATAGATACATACGGACGGCTGAATGTGGTGAGCTCCACCCAGATTGTTTTTCATGTGCGAAGGATACTGTCTCATGCCCTTGACATCCCCAAATCTATGATCCGTGCGGTAAAACCGAGGATTGGCGGGGGATTCGGCGCCAAGCAGACGGTGGTGTCGGAGGTGTATCCGGCATTTGTGACGTGGATGACAAAAAAGCCGGCAAAGATGGTGTTTTCCAGGGAGGAGACCCAGACGGCCTCGTCGCCGCGGCATGAGATGGAAGTATCGGTGAAGATTGGCGCGGATAAGACGGGAAACATCCGCGCGATCGATGTCCATACCCTGTCAAATACCGGTGCTTACGGTGAGCACGGGCCGACGACCGTGGGACTTTCCGGCACAAAATCGATTTCCCTGTATGGGGAGTTAGATGCCCACCGCTTTACTTATGACGTGGTGTATACCAATAAGATGTCCGCCGGAGCCTACCGGGGCTACGGTGCAACGCAGGGAATCTACGCGGTAGAGTGCGCCGTCAATGAGCTGGCGGCAAAGCTTTCCGTAGACCCGGTGAAGTTAAGGCTTGACAATATGGTGCGGGAGGGACAGGTCATGCCCGCCTATTACGGCGAGACCAATACAAGCTGCGCCCTCGACCGGTGTCTTCTAAAGGTGAAGGACATGATCGGCTGGGAGGAGAAGTATCCGTGCAGGGAGCTTGGCAATGGGAAGGTAAGGAGTGTAGGACTGGCCATGGGTATGCAAAGTTCCGGGATCTCGGGGGTGGATGTGGGTTCCGCTACCATAAAGCTTAACGAGGACGGAATCTATACGCTCTTGATCGGCGCTGCGGATATGGGGACCGGATGTGATACGATCCTGGCCCAGATGGCGGCAGAGTGCCTGGACTGTCCGGTAGACGAGGTCATTGTCTCCGGCGCGGATACGGATACTTCGCCTTACGACTCTGGTTCTTACGCTTCAAGCACAACTTATGTGACGGGGAAAGCGGTGGAAAAAGCCTGTGAGAAGCTGACGCGGCAGATCAAAGAGCGGGCCTGTCAGATACTCTCCTGCAGCGACGAGACGCTTTTCTTTGACGGGCATCAGGCGAAAGACCTGGATACCGGAAAGACAGTGGGCCTTAAAGAGATCGGTACAGCATCCATGTGCGGAAATAATGTGGCGCTGCAGGTGACAGAAACGCATTCTTCGCCGGTGTCTCCGCCGCCGTTCATGGCTGGGGCTGTGGAGATCGAACTGGATAAAGAGACCGGACATGTGGAGATCATCGACTATGTGGCAGTGATTGACTGCGGGACAGTCGTGAACCCCAATCTGGCCCGTGTGCAGGCGGAAGGCGGTATCGCGCAGGGCATCGGCATGGCGCTCTATGAAAAGGTGCAGTATACCGAAGACGGGAAGCTTCTCAACAATTCCCTGATGCAGTATAAGATACCTACGCGTCTCGATGTAGGAAAGATCCGGGTAGAGTTCGAGAGCAGTTACGAGCCTTCGGGGCCCTTTGGTGCAAAATCTATCGGGGAGATCGTGATCAATACTCCGGCGCCGGCGCTCACCCATGCCATCTATAATGCAACGGGAATCTGGTTTAAGGAGCTTCCGGTGACCAGTGAAAAGATTGCGATGGGTCTGTTGAAATGAAGGTAGGGATTGTCTATCTGGCGGCTGGGAACAGCCGCCGCTTTGGTGCAAATAAGCTGCTCTACGAGCTTAAAGGAAGACCGATGTACCAGCACCTTCTTCTTAGACTTACAGAGCTGTGCCGGGAGTGTCCCCGCTTTCAGATTGCTGTGGTGACGCAGTATGAGGAAATCTTCGCCTGTGTCTGCGGGATGGAAAGGGAAGGATTCCCGGTACAGGCCGTATATTCGCCTGACAGCAGGAAGGGGGCTTCGTATTCTGTCCGGGCGGGAATCCGGGCGGTGGAAAGATGGAGTGATGCCTGTGCTTTTTTTGTGGCAGACCAGCCCTATCTCACCGGAAGAAGTGCAAAAGGATTTCTCCTGGAGATGGAGAGAAGGAACGCGGCGCTTGGCAGTGTGTGCCATGAAGGGATGGCGGGGAACCCTACGTGGTTTGCAAGAGACTATTATCCGGAGCTTCTTTCTCTTTCCGGCGATACAGGCGGCAGGAAGATCCTGAAAAAATATCCCGAAAAAGTCAGCTATTTTGCGGTAGAAGACGGGCGGGAGCTTACAGATATTGATGAACCGGAAAATTATAGATAGGATTTTTGCACATTTTTTGTTACAATGGATAAAGGAATGTAATTACGGAGGTACGGAGGATGGAGCTTTTAAAGGAGAGGATACGGAAAGACGGAAAGATCAAAGAGGGCAATGTGTTGAAGGTGGACAGTTTTCTGAACCATCAGATGGACGTCAGCCTGTTTCATGAGATCGGGAAGGAGTTTGAGCGCCGGTTTGCAGGGGAATGTATCAATAAGATCCTGACGATCGAGGCGTCCGGCATCGGGATTGCATGTGTGGCGGCGGAGGTGTTCGGCGTGCCGGTGGTATTTGCCAAGAAGACCCAGACAAAGAACATCGCCGGGGATGTGTATACGACAAAGGTGGAGTCATTTACTCACGGGAGGATCTACGACATTATCGTGGCGAAGGAGTTCTTAGGCGAGGGAGACCGGGTGCTGGTCATCGATGATTTTCTTGCTAACGGAAAGGCGCTGGAAGGGCTCTCCGAGCTGGTGAAACTGTCCGGAGCAGAGCTTGTGGGAGCAGGAGTTGTCATCGAAAAGGGATTCCAGGCAGGAGGGGATCTGATCCGAGGAAAGGGGATACATCTGGAATCGCTGGCGATCGTTGACCGCATGGATGAAAAGACAGGAGAAATCGTGTTCCGGTAGCATCGGGAAAGAGGAGATAACCAGGAGGGAGGCGCTGCGGCCGTGTATATTTGGAAAAGGAAGTTTCCGGGGATACCGGGAAGAAGTAGCATCCTGCTGACAGCAATGGTCATTGGCTTTAGTCTCTGTCTGGCCGGGTGCGGCCGGACGGCGAAGGAGGATACAATTTCCTCGTCAGAGGAGGAGCAGGCTTTTGATGCGCCGGAAGACGGCAGGGAGAGTACAGATACGGAAGACGCAGTCAAGTTTGACCATGAACTGGACGGATACCGGCCTTTGAAAGAAAAGTATAATTTTTATTTTACCTATAAAGTTGTGCATCCCTGGTGGGATGCGGTTGCCTTTGGAATCGAGGATGCAACAGATCAGTATGAAGATATGGGAATTGATATAAACTATGAGTATCTAGCACCCAGTGCCGCTTCCTCCGAAGATCAGATCAGGCGCCTTGAGGATGCGGCCGAACGGGGCTTTGATGTCATCGGCGTGGATGTGGCAGATGTGCAGGCAGTTACGCCTAAGATCAACAAACTGATCGACGCCGGACATAAGATCATGACATTCTCAAGCTCTGATGCCGCGAAAGAAGACGGATGCCGGCGTATCGCCTATGTGGGAAATACGCACAACTATGAGGACGGAGCTAAGCTCACCGAAGCACTCTGCGAGAAGCTTGACTGCCGGGGAAAGATTGCTCTGTTAGTGGGGACAAAAGGAGCTCCCTGCCATGAGGAGCGTGCGCTCGGGGTACGGGATGTGGTGGCAAAGTATCCTGAGATGGAGATTGCAGAGACTGCATATGATGAAGACAGCGCAGAGAAGGCGTATGCATTTACGAAGGAATTCCTGGCAAAGCATCATGACCTTGCGGGAATCGTCTGCTGCAATATGAGTAATCCGGTAGGGGCAGCGAGGGCTGTCATCGAGGAAAGCCGGGATAAGGATATTGTGATCGTAGGAATGGACCATGACCAGGAGGCGCTTAAGTATCTCAGGGAAGGGAAGATCTATGCCCTTGGCGTTCAGGACTGCTATTCCATCGGCTTTAATACGGTTCAGGTGGCCGTCAAGATTGCAGACGGACTTCTTCCGGGGGATGCTTATCCGGAAAAAACGGAGGAAAAGACTACGATCATTTATCAAAATGATGCAGCAGCGATGCTTCGGACGCTGTACGGTGAGATTGATTAGGAAAATGGACAGAAAACGGCGGGAGTATAACGATGAGTCAGTTACAGGATAAAATTATCGGGAAAAAACAGAACAGGCGGACGGCTCTTTTTGCCCTGTGGGGAGGTATCGTGACAGCGGTAATACTTCTTGTCACCGCCGTCTGGGTGTCAGACAGGGCAAGAGCCGGAACTGACCAGGCGGTAGAAAGAGTCAGTGAATTCTATCTTGAGGAGCTTGCCGGGCGGAGAGTACAGGTAGTCCAGGAAGAACTTAAGAATAATTTTTCATTTATTGAGAATGCACTCGATATACTGAAGCCTTCGGATCTTGAATCCCAGGACGCCCTTCGAAGTTTCCTCGGAGAGATGAGAAAGCTCTACGATGTGGAGAAGTTCGCATTTGTAGATGAAAACGGGATTGTATATACGAGGCACAGCACTGCTTCCGGCCTGAGCCGGTACAGCTTTCTGTCCGAGGAGCTGACAGGCCCTGTCATCAGCACGGCTAATCTGTATGGAGCGAAGAAGCAGGTAGTATTTGCGGTGCCTGTGGAGGGAGTAGTATTTCAAGGCGCTAAGATCAAGGTGTGCTTTATCCAGATCAATATTGACAATATGTTAAGTTCCCTGACTTTGCAGGCAAATGATAATGAGACCTACTGCAATCTGTATTACCGCAACGGCGAGAGTCTGACGAACACAGACCTTGGACATCTTAAGGCGGGGAGCAATCTTCTTTTGAACCTTAAGGATGCGGATATAGCCGGAGATCACACGATCCGTGAGATGGAAGATGATTTTAAAAACGGCAGGTCCGGGCATGTCTCTTTTTACTATCGGGGAGCAAAGGAGGATCTTTGTTATACGCCGGTAGAGGGAACAAACTGGATGTTGTCTATCCTGATCCAGGACAATGTCATCAGCTCCCAGATAAGCTCTATCAGTTCTGAGATGATGCGGCGCAGTATTATCCAGATCATCATCACAATATTGGCGATGCTGGCGGTATGTTCCGTACTGATCTACCAGTCGAAGAAAAGTGCCGGACTTTTACTTGAGCAGGAGAGGGAAGACGGAAACAGGATTAGAGCCGCCTATACCCAGATTGAGCGGGAGCAGGCGGCGATGGAGAATATCCAGGCGGCCATGGGCTCCGGCCTTTGGAGCATGGAGTTCAATGAACATGCGCAGATGGTTTCCTGTACATGGTCGAAAGTCTTCCGTGAGATGTTAGGGTATAAAAGTGAGGAAGATTTCCCTGACAGGCTGGAGTCCTGGTCAGACCTTCTGCATGAGGAGGACAAAGAGAGTATCCTTAAGGAATATTGGGATACTGTAAAAGATTATACCGGCGAAAAGACTTATAACGTGGAGTATCGTCTCCGCACGCGGTATGCCGGATGGCGGTGGTTCCATGCAGCGGGCAGGCTGTCGAGGAGAGAGGATGGCTCCCCGATCACTTTTGTCGGTCTGTTTATGGATATTGACGATGAAAAAAGAATGGAAGTGCAGCTTGAGCGGCAGAAGACGGAGCTTGAAGAAGCACTGGCTGCGGCGCAACATGCCAACAAGGCCAAGACGACATTTTTAAATAATATGTCCCATGATATCCGTACACCCATGAATGCGATCATAGGCTTTACTTCCCTTGCCACAGCGCACATCGATCATACCGAACAGGTGCAGGATTATCTGGCGAAGATTTCTACTTCCAGCAGGCATCTTCTGAGCCTTATCAATGACGTGCTGGATATGAGCCGGATTGAGAGCGGGAAGATGAAGATCGAGGAAGAGGAAGTATCCCTTCCGGAGATCATGCATGAGCTGAAGACCATCGTACAGGCAGATATCACGTCGAAGCAGCTTGAATTTTCCATTGATACGGTGGATGTGGTAAATGAGCATGTACTCTGCGACCGGCTCCGGCTTAATCAGGTGCTCCTTAATCTTTTGAGCAATGCCATGAAATTTACAAAGCCCGGCGGGGCAGTAGGCGTGCGGATCATCCAGAAAGGCAGGGCCAGGGAAGGGCGCGCAGCTTTTGATTTTCAGGTGACAGATACAGGGATCGGCATGAGCCGGGAATTTCTGGAGCGTGTGTTTGAGCCTTTCGAGCGCGAACGGACGAGTACGGTGAGCGGAACTCAGGGGACAGGGCTTGGGATGGCTATCACGAAAAATATCGTGGATATGATGGGCGGGACAATCTCTGTTGAGAGTGAGGAAGGCAAAGGGACCAGCTTTACGGTATCCTTAAGGTTCAACATCTGTTCCGGTTCCGTGAAGCAGGAGACAGTTCCGGAGCTTGAAGGGCTGCGGGCATTGGTGGTGGATGATGATTTCAATACCTGCTCCAGTGTTACAAAGATGCTCTCTTCCATGGGCATGAGACCGGACTGGACGACTGCCGGAAAAGAAGCGGCGCTTCGCGCCGGGCTTGCGAAGGAGCAGGATGATGTGTATGCGGCATATATCGTGGACTGGCTGATGCCGGACATGAACGGGATCGAGGTAGTAAGGCGTATCCGGGCAGTGACCGGTGAAGATGTGCCGATCATCCTGCTGACCGCCTACGACTGGGCGGATATTGAGGAAGAGGCGAAGGAGGCGGGAGTCACTGCGTTCTGCTCAAAGCCGGTATTCTTATCTGAGCTTAGAAAGGTGTTGGAGTCGCCTTATCTGGTGCAGGGTGGGAAGGATACAGATACGGAACCGGAGTTCTCTTTTGAGGGAAAACGGATCCTTCTGGTGGAGGACAATGAGCTGAACCAGGAAATTGCAGTGGAGATTCTGACAGAAACCGGCTTTGAAGTCGATGTGGCCGGCGACGGTGCCGATGCGGTAAAGAAGCTTACGGCAGAAGCGCCGGACCGGTATGACCTGGTTCTGATGGATATCCAGATGCCGGTGATGGACGGATACGAGGCCACACGCCGGATCAGGAAAGCAGACGATCCGGTGCTTTCCCATCTTCCCATTATCGCCATGACGGCTAACGCCTTTGATGAGGACCGGAGAGCGGCCGTGGAGGCGGGAATGAACGGGCATATCGCAAAGCCTATAGATATACCGAAGCTTTTGGAGTTGTTACGGGAAATATTATGCTGATGAAGAGCCTTGCGCGGTTGTATCAACCTGCGCAGGGCTCTTTTTCTGAAAATATTTCATTTTGCATTATCAGTTATATCACAGATAATCTGCTGGATATGAGCAAGCTGCTTTTTTGTCAGCCCGGTCACTTCAAGATAGCGCCTGCTGTCCAATTCTAACAAATAATCTGTGCTCACAGAAAAAAACTGTGAGATCTTGATCAGCATATCAATAGATGGGAGAATATTGTTATTTTCCCAGTTAGAAACTGTCTGCTTTGAGACATTGAGCGAGCTGGCTAGTTGTACCTGATTCAGATTATAGGACAATCTTAGAGTTTTGATTTTGTCACCGAACATACATAACCTCCTTTTTCTTTAGCGTACAAGAGAAAAAATATCTTTACGAAATACTAAAGTATTGTTATAATGGTCAAAAGAGCAGAAAAACATACGAGGAAAAGTAATCAGGTGATGGATATATGTTACGGAAAAATGTGGTAAAAATGATTGCAGCATGTCTTCTGTTCATGCTGTTTTTTCAGTTCCTTACAGCCATTTTCATGCCCAAATGGACTTCTTATCACAGTGATCAGATGCAGACAAGGATTCAGGCATTTTATCAGCAGGAGAAGAACTCCCATGATGTGATCTATCTTGGGTCAAGTTATGCCTACTGTGGCATTTCGCCATTAACAATCTGGGAGGAACAGGGGATTACCGGATATGTGTTTGCAGGAACGGGACAGAAGGCATGGATGAGCGCTTATTATCTTGAGGAGGCGCTTAAATATCAGGCTCCCAAAGTTGTGGTCTTTGAGATAGGCGCACTTTTTGATGAGCACGAGGCATCGGAGGAAAATAATCGGAAAAGCATCGATTATATGCGCTGGTCGCCGGTAAAGCTTAAGGCTGTCAGGATGGTCTGCGAAAATACGGGGGAATCAGAAAAAGAATATCTGTTTCCTCTGCTCAGATACCATTCCAGATGGCGGGAGCTTGACCAGAAGGATTTTCATCTGGGATGGGATTCGGATTATTTCCTGATGGGAAATCTTGCCTGGCGCGCGGTGCGGCCCGCCCCGGAAAAAAAGATTGACCGGGAAGAGGCGGAGAACTTATCTTCTCCGGAAATAGGGCCAAAGTGCAGGGAAGCTGTGCTCAGGATGAAAAAGCTGTGTGGGGAGAAAGGGATCCAGTTCCAGATGGTGCGCGTGCCGAGCCTCGACTGGTCGCTTGAGAAGGCCGAGGCCGTGAGGCATTTTGCAGAGGAAAATGATATCCCTTATCTGGATATGAATCTGTGCCGGGAGGAGACAGGCGTGGACTGGCGGGAGGATACGCCTGACAGGGGAGAGCATCTGAATGTGTCCGGGTGCCGGAAAGCATCTTCGTTTCTTGGAGAATATCTGAAAGAGAACTATGTGTTCGAGACGAAGCTTAGTGACAGGAACAGGAAATACTGGAACGAATCTGCGGCGAAGTTTAAAAAGCTTTCGGAAGACTTCGCGCGCTCAGGAGGACCGCAGGCCATGAGAGATCATTATCCGAAAATATATATTCAGGGAGGCAGATATGTTATTTAATTCCATGGATTTCCTATTATTTTTTCCTGTTGTGCTGCTGATTTATTTTACAGTCCCGCGGAGATTTAAGAACTACTGGCTGCTTGCCGCCAGCTATTATTTTTATATGTGCTGGAATGCCAAATATGCCCTGTTGCTGCTGTTTTCTACGTTGGTCACTTATACCAGCGGGCTTTGCATGGAGCTTACGAAGCGTGCAAAAATGGGGAACGGGCGAAAGATATTTTATAAAAAGCTGACTGTGGCAGGGAGCTTTACGCTGAATCTTCTTCTTTTGTTCTACTTCAAATATTTTAATTTTGCGCTGGAGGTTTTGGGAAGGCTTCTTGGGATGATACATATTGAGATGCGTGTGCCGGAGTTTGATATCGTGCTTCCGGTAGGAATATCTTTTTATATCTTCCAGGCGCTGAGCTACACGATGGATGTGTACCGGGATGAAATCTATGCGGAGAATAATTTTTTCAGATACGCCCTTTTTGTATCTTTTTTCCCCCAGCTTGTGGCAGGTCCCATCGAGCGTTCAAAAAATCTCCTGAAGCAGTTCGCGGAGCCGAAAAGGTTTGACGCTTCCGGGGTGAGGCAGGGACTACTTCTAATGCTGTGGGGATATTTCCTTAAGCTGGTGATCGCGGACCGGTGTGCGGTGCTGGTAAATACAGTCTACGGAGATCTTGCCGCTTATCGGGGCTTTCAGCTTATCGCGGCAAATGTGCTGTTCGCTTTCCAGATATACTGTGATTTTATGGGGTATTCGATCATCGCCGCCGGGGCTGCAAGGGTGCTTGGGTTCCGGCTGATGACTAATTTTGAGCAGCCTTATCTGGCCCGGTCGGTGAAGCAGTTCTGGCGTAGATGGCATATCTCTCTGAGTTCCTGGCTTAAGGATTACCTGTATATTCCTCTCGGCGGGAACCGTAAAGGGCAGTTGAAAAAATACAGAAACCTGATGATCACTTTTCTCGTCAGCGGCCTGTGGCACGGGGCGGATATCACTTTCGTCCTCTGGGGCGGGCTTCACGGAATCTACCAGATTATTGAAGATCTTTTTGCGCCGGCTGCGGACCGGATATATAAAAGATTTCATATTGATACGGAGAAATTTTCCTGGAGATGCGTCAGGATTATGAAGACGTTTATATTGACGGATATCGCATGGGTGTTCTTCCGGGCAGATTCAACCATGGACGCTCTCCGGATACTGAAGCGTTCGGCGGATATTTCCAACAGCGGGCTGCTGCTTAACGAAGGTCTGTACGGGCTTGGGCTTGACGAGCGGAATATGTCCATACTGTTTATCGCTCTTGCGGCACTTTTCCTCTGCAGTATCTTAAGGGAGACGGGGAGGGATGTCTTGCTGTGGATTGGGGAGCAGAATGTGTTCTTCCGCTACGCGCTCTACTGGGGAGCGGTGACGATGATCACATTTTCCCTGGATATCACCGGGCAGGAGTTTATCTATTTTCAGTTTTAAATCTATATATTCGGGAGGAGAGGGATGAAAAATATATTCAGGCTGGCGGTGAAAGGAATCTTTGTCATGCTGCCCATGATCATTATCTGTATCTACACGTGGATCAATCCTCTTGGCTTTATGACAGACGGAACGCCCTTTGACCTGTGGAATAAGGAAATGACAGGCGCAGAGCAGGATAAGGATTACGAAGTGATCATTCTGGGAGATTCTACGGCGAACGCTGCCTATGTGCCGGAGATATTGTCAGGTGGAACGGTCAATCTGTCACTGGGAGCGATCACTCCCATGGAAAGCTACTATATCCTTGAGGAGTGGCTTAAGCATAATACGGCTCCAAAAGCATGCTATATCAGTTTCCTGGATTATCATCTGCGGGATACCAATACGTTTTGGAACCGGACGATGTATACCCACAGGTTTGGCTTCAGGCAGAATCTGGAAATGTTAAAGACTGCCCTGGATTACGGCGGGACATCTATCGTCACGGAAGATTATGCGAAAGATTTTGTCGCTTATGAGCTCCGTCTGCCGAACAAGTATATCACATCTCTGATGAATGCGGGCTTTAATCAGCGGTATGAAGAGAATGCGGAGGCGAGGCGTCTGAGCGCCCTTCACGGCGGAAGATATATCGCCAGGGGGACGAAAGCGTACAGTTCTCAAAAAACGATCACATATAAAGAGTTTAAAGTTCACCCGCTGTTTGACGATTATTACAGACGGCTCATTGAACTGTGCATAGAAAATGGGATCCAGGTCCGTCTTGTAAAACTCCCTCTGGCGGATAATGAGATATTTACGGATAATTATAAGGAAGAATTTCAGAATTATTATGAACAGCTCAAGAAGGATTATCCGGAAATTACCGTCGACTGGATTCCTGCGTACAGGCAGGAGTATTTCGCGGATAAGAACCACATGAATTCCCACGGTGCGTTAAAGTTCAGCCGGGAGTTAAAAGAGCGGTACCAGGAAGATTTCACAAAGGAAATATCCACCGGGCAGATTGAAGCCGTTAATGATTCTATCACGGAGGAAAACAGTGTCGAGCAGATCATCCGGTGGGCTTCGGGGAAGGATTATACTATTCTTTTTTATGATGGGACTGGAAAGTTTTCATCCTTATATAAAACAGAGCTTGAAAACAGTTCTTATTTCTGGCAAAAAATCAAGTTAAAGTCTTCAGATATCTACTGTGCCTATGGCATGAGTGGAAATGGAGAAAATGAAAAAGAAGTATTTGTCCATGAAAAAGACAGAAAGGTGATAGTTGAGTTAGGAGGTGAAGACGGAAAAGTGTGGAAAAGGCCGGATGAAAACGGACTTAAGGTGATAGTGATCGATAATTATAATGGTCAGGTTATTTGTGAGAAAATATTTAAGTATGACAGGGAGGTGTTTGATCTTGTTTGGTAAAAGAATGACGATGGTATAATAAAACTAATTTCGGAAAAGGACAATGATGCAACGATTAAATTTTGCAGTAGGAGGAGATTTTAGATGAAAGAAAAATTATTATCTGTTTTAAAGGCAGGCTTTTTTACATGCTGTATATGCATCGCATTGCTGGTTGGAACATTTTTAACTCCGGGATCAGAAGCCAGAGCATATGATGAAGATGACGCAGAAAATTCAATTCCGGTAGAAATTACCGATATAAAAGCGGAAGCGGATCCAGGCACGCTGGCGGATGACGGATTCATTGTAGGGGGAACGTATCACATCAATGTTACACTCAAAAATGTTGGCGGTCAGACTGTTTCGCTGGCAGGCTACAGGCTGGAACCTGATCATGAGGGGACGTCCATTGATCTGGAAGGAAAGCTTTTGCCAAATGAAAGCAAAAGCTATACGATAAGTGGCTGCAAGGTCGGAAAATATTGGGGCGAAGAATTTGCACACTGGGTCAGGGTAAAAAATCCGTCGGCTTATGAAGAATATAGTGCGTCCGGCTACGCAGAGTTTTTCATATCTTCCCGGGGAAAGCCGGCAGAATTAGCGACAGAATCCTTTGTCCCCGACAATATGTACACAAACAAAGCATATCCATTTTCCATTAAGATTACGAATAAGTCGTCTTCACAGACGGCCAAAAACATCTACGTGGTTATGAACGCATACGACGATGATTCGGCTGAGCGCCGGGAGATTGAAAGTACAAAATCTATAAATCCGGTAAATGGCGTGACGGCAACGGGAAAGGGATGGATGATCAGTGAACTGAAACCAGAGGCAAGCGTGACGATAGAGGGAAATGTTACATTTTTAAGAGCCGGACAATATGATGGGGCAGCAGAGATTATATGCAGAGCCGAAGAAGGAGCGGGACCAGACAGTGATGATGAGGAAAACTGGTGCGGAGAGTCTTTATATGTTGCTATCAGGGAAGGAAATGGCTCTGCTCAGGATGTACCTGTTTCTTCGGTAGAACTGGACAGAAACCGTCTGTCACTGGCTGTTGGTGAGGACGATATGCTGGAAGCGATCGTACTTCCGGAGAACGCTACGAACAGATCTGTATCATGGTCGAGCAGTAACCCTGCTGTTGCCGTTGTAGATAAATATGGCGTGATCGACGCGGTAGGCAGGGGAAAAGCTATCATAACCGTAGTTTCACGGGATGGCACCAATAGGAAAGCGACATGCGAAGTTACAGTAAATGGAGAAGGTGCAAACGGAGAAGTAAAGGTTTCCCGAATCCGGTTAAATGCACCTTCTAAAAAAGTTGCCGTTGGAAAAAAGGTAAAGCTGACTGCAGTCATTACCCCGTCTAATGCCTCAAATAAAGCACTCATATGGCGCTCAGGCGATGCAAAAATTGCCACGGTAGACAATAATGGCAATGTTGCCATCAATAAAAAAGCCGGCGGAAGATCAGTAGTGATTACGGCGACCGCAGCAGACGGAAGCGGTGTGAAAGGCACTTATCAGATTACAGCCATGAAGGGCATTGTGAAGAAGGTAGCTATTTCCGGAGATAAATCTGTAAAAGCCGGCAAGTCCATAAAGCTAAAGGCAAAAGTGACCGCCACCAAAAAAGCGAACAAGGGCGTGAAATGGACCAGCAGTAATAAGAAATATGCGACTGTGAGCAGTTCCGGGAAAGTGAAAACTTACAAAGCCGGAAAAGGAAAGAAAGTAAAGATTACCGCAAAAGCAACGGATGGGAGCGGGAAGAAGGCATCAATAACGATTAAGATAAAATAAATGCTGTAAGTTGTAAAGATTTAATTCTGTCAGAGATGGTAGAAAATGAAGTAGTGAAAGGGGCTATCGGGAAATAGATAGTCCCTTGAATTAAAATGTAACTGGACGGATATATCATCAGTTCGAAGACTCCCCGCGTTGCTGTACTATGGCATTATCGTATAGTTTGATACGAACCAGGTCAAAAAAAGAAAAAACAGCCAAACCCCGCGATTTTCCAAGGGTTTTAGCTGTTTTTTCTGTCTGCGGATGGTGGGACTTGAACCCACACGAGGTTGCCCCCGCAAGATTTTGAGTCTTGTGCGTCTGCCATTCCGCCACATCCGCTCAGCCTGTCTTTCCTCAAGCCGATATTCATTGTAACACAATGTTTTCCAAATTACAACAATTTTTTGCGCGGACGTTATAGTTTTTTAAACCATTTCCCTGCCGCCGAAAGATCCGACGCTTTAAACCCGCCGGTCCTCTTAGAGGAACGCTTCAGTAATGAGCAACTTTCATCCTTATTAGAAAGGTTCCAGCACACATAGCTGATCTTCTTTTTCTTCAAAAACTTTATCCACTTGTTCGCCTCGGATTTATCGATCCGCCCGTTGCCGGAGCTTTCGGAGATGCCGAACTCGCTGACGAATACGGGAAGGCCTTTTTTCACGGCCTGTTCCACCTTTTTACGGTAAGTGTCTTTGTGGGTTGCCGCGTAAAAATGAAAAGTATACATCAGGTTAGAATAGCCTTTTATGGGGCTGTCGGCGGCAGTGTCAACGTCCTGGGACCAGGTGGGCGTCCCCACGAGGATGATGTTCTTCTTGTCGTAGATGCGGATGGCCTTGATGACGGACTTTGCGTAGGCCTTGATGTCCTTCCACTGGGTGCCGCCGTTTGGCTCATTGCAGATCTCGTAGAGGACATTCTTGTGGTTTCTATATTTTTTTGCCATTTCCTTAAAGAAGGATACCGCCTGTTTTTTGTTCTTGTTGGGGTTGTTGTCGCTCAGGATATGCCAGTCGATGATGACATACATGCCGAGATCCGTGGCGTATTTTACTCCTTTATGGATCAGGCTTTTAAGCTCCTTCTTGCTGCCGCCGGAACAGTAGCCGTTATATTCTTCCGTGTACATGGCAAGGCGGATGCAGTTGACGCCCCAGTTGTCCCGGAGAGACTTGAAGGCATCGGGGTTTACGTATTCTGGAAACCAGTTGATGCCGTGGGTACTGACACCTTTGAGCGTGACGACCTTGCCCTTGCTGTTGACGAGGGAAGATTTTTTTACTTTGAGCCGCCCGTTTTTCTTAAGCGGTGTCAAAGCTTTGGCCTTTTTGGCCGGCGCGGCAGTCGCGGTATCAGCCGGAACGGCAAGAAAGAGCGTCACTGCGATAAAAAAGCTAAGGAGCCTTAGGATAGATAGCCTTACATTCATTTTCATAAAGATTCCCCTTTATCCTGTTTTTCATTATCATACCGCAGCGGCGCGGAAAATTCAACACCTGCCGGGTGGCTTTCCGCATTCCATGAAAAATAACCATCAAAAGGGAATATGTAAAAATGTATCAGAATGCCTTTTAAAATATCCGGTTTTGGTGTATAGTAGAAGATGATTTTTATAATGGAGTGGACAGATGAGTGAAAAGATTGTATTAATTGACGGACACAGCATATTAAACCGGGCATTTTACGGGCTGCCGGACCTTACTAATTCCGAAGGGCTCCACACTAATGCCATATATGGTTTTCTGAATATTATGTTTCGGATACTGGAGGAGGAAAAGCCGGAGTATCTGACGGTTGCCTTCGACGTTCATGCACCGACCTTCCGCCACGAGATGTACAAGGAGTACAAGGGCACGAGAAAGCCGATGGCGGAGGAGTTAAGAGAGCAGGTCCCGGTCATCAAGGAAGTGCTTATGGCCATGGGCATCCGGATCATCGAGCAGGCAGGGCTTGAGGCGGACGACCTGCTTGGAACTCTTGCGAAGCGGAGCGAAGAGCGGGGGATGGACGTGTCGGTGATCTCCGGCGACAGGGATCTCCTGCAGCTTGCCACGGACCGGGTGAAGATCCGGATCCCTAAGACGAAGCAGGGACGCACCGAGGTGGAGGATTACTATGCCGCTGATGTAAAGGCGCGGTATCAGGTGACGCCCCGTGAGTTTATCGACCTCAAGGCACTGATGGGGGATACGGCGGATAATATCCCCGGGGTTCCGAGCATCGGCGAGAAGACGGCGACGAAGATCATTGCCGAGTATCACTCCATTGAAAATGCTTACGAACACGCGGACGAGCTAAAGCCGCCCAGGGCGTCAAAGGCGTTAAAGGAGCACTGGCATCTGGCGGTGCTGAGCAAAGAGCTTGCGACGATTGCGTGCAGTGCGGACATTGCTTACGATTTTTCCAGGGCGAAGCTTGGGAATATCTATACCGAGGAGGCGTATGCGTATTTTCAGCGCCTGCAGTTTAAAAACCTTCTGGGGCGTTTTACAGTGACGGCACCGTCTAATTCTGTGGAAGATCATTTCCGGGTGATCACGGATAAAAAAGAGGCGGAGGATATCTTTTCGCGGGCGAAAAGGGCTGAGACTGCCGGAGCCGTTATCTTTAAGGATACAGAAAAACTGCTGCCGCTGTTTGCCGGCAGTGCGGATATAGGCGGCATCGGCCTTTGCTTTTCCGCGGAGGATATCTGCTGTATCCGCTGTGCGGACGACACGGGCGGTATAGAAAAAGACTGGCTATTGACAGAGCTTTCGGCAGTTGCGGAGAATGCAGGCAGATTTGCCGTATTTGACCTTAAGGCACTGCTTAATGACCTGGAGATTATGGACAGAGAGCGCTGTTTTGACGTGCTGGTGGCGGCCTACCTTCTGAACCCGTTAAACAGCGGCTACACCTATGAGGATGTGGCAAGGGAGCAGCTTGACCTGATCATCGATGAGAAGACAGCACAGCAGATGAAGGTCTGCTATGAGGCGTACACCGTATATGCCGCGGCAAAAAAGCTTGAAAAACGGCTTGTTGAGAGCGGGATGGATACGCTGTTTCGGGAGATTGAGATGCCGCTGGTATTCACCCTCTATGAGATGGAGAAAAACGGGGTAAAGGCCGAAGGGGAAGCTTTAAAAATATACGGCGGCCAGCTCTATACCAGGATCACAGAGCTTGAGAAGGAGATCTGCGCCGATGCCGGGGAAGCCTTTAACATCAATTCCCCGAAGCAGCTCGGGGTGATCCTGTTTGAGAAGATGGGCATCAAGGGCGGCAAGAAGACAAAGACCGGCTATTCTACGGCGGCGGATGTGCTGGAAAAGCTTGCGCCGGATTATCCGATCGTTGATAAGATCCTGGAGTACCGGCAGCTTACGAAGTTAAAGTCTACTTACGCCGACGGCCTTTCAAACTTTATCGGGGAGGACGGGCGGATCCACGGGAAATTCAACCAGACGATAACCGCCACGGGAAGGATCAGCAGCACAGAGCCGAATCTGCAGAATATCCCTGTCCGGATGGAGCTTGGACGGCTGATCCGGAAGGTATTCGTACCGGAGGAAGGGTATGTGTTCGTGGACGCGGATTATTCCCAGATCGAGCTGCGGGTGCTTGCCCACTGTTCGGGGGATGAAAAGCTGATCAGGGCGTATAAGGAAGAGGCAGACATCCACCGGATCACAGCTTCCCAGGTATTCCACACGCCTTTTGGCGAGGTGACGGATTTCCAGAGAAGGAATGCCAAGGCGGTGAATTTCGGCATTGTATACGGGATCAGCTCCTTTGGGCTCAGCCGTGACTTAAGCATTTCCAAGAAAGAGGCGGCTAAGTACATTGAGGATTACTTCCATACCTATCCGGGGATCAAAGTATTCCTGGACAGATCGGTGAAGGACGCGAAAGACAGGGGTTACGCGGTGACGATGTTTGGCAGGCGCCGTCCGGTGCCGGAGTTATCCTCAAGCAATTTCATGCAGCGCTCCTTCGGTGAGAGGGTAGCCATGAATTCCCCGATTCAGGGAACGGCGGCGGATATCATGAAGATCGCCATGATCGGTGTGGAGAGGCGGCTTAAGGAAGAGGGCTTAAAGTCCAGGCTTGTGCTTCAGGTCCATGACGAGCTTTTGGTTGAGGCATGGAAGCCGGAGCTTTCAGATGTACAGAGGATACTGAAAGAGGAGATGGAGCAGGCGGCAGATTTGTCTGTGCCTCTTGAGATAGATATGCATACGGGTACCAGCTGGTACGAGGCAAAGTAGCAGGAAACACCATGGATGAAACGGCTGTTATGTAGGAGGAGAAAGATGAAGATTATTGGAATTACCGGAGGAGTGGGCGCTGGCAAGACACAGATTCTTGAATATCTGAATAACAAATACGGGGCAACCATCTGTCAGACGGACAAGGTGGCAAAAAAGCTGCAGAAAAAAGGCGGCGACTGCTATGATGCGATCGTATCCCATTTTGGGGAGGAGATCCTTGACGGGAAGGGAGAGCTTAACCGGAGCCTTCTGGCGGATATCGTGTTCAATGACCAGAAGGAGCGAAAGATTCTGAACGGGATCGTCCACCCTGCGGTCAAGGAAGAGGTCAAAAAAAAGATCGCTCAGGAGGAGCGCAGGCACACCAACATTTTTATCATTGAATCCGCACTTCTGATCGAGGACGATTACGATGAGATTTGCGATGAGCTGTGGTATATCTATGTGAAGGACGATATCCGCAAGAAGCGGCTGATCTTCTCCCGCGGGTACGACGCGAAGAAGGTGGATGAGATCATCGCGGCGCAGCTTCCCAAGGATGAGTTTTTAAGGTATTGCGACCGGGTGATCGACAACAGCGGTGTCTTTGCGGAGACGATGATGCAGCTCGACCACATCATAAAAGATATATAGAACAGGCAGGTTACATAGATGAGATTATGCAGTATAGCAAGCGGGAGCAGCGGGAATTGTATCTATATCGGGGATGAGCGCACGCACCTGCTTGTGGATACCGGGATCAGCAAAAAAAGGGTGGAGCAGGGGCTGTCTTTGCTTGACATAAAGGGCGAGGAGCTTAAAGGGATTTTTGTCACTCACGAACACATCGACCATATCCAGGGACTCGGTGTGTTCTGCCGCAAATACAGGACACCTGTATTTGCGACGAAAGGAACCATAGAAGGAATCAGAAGATGCAGTTCCCTCGGGAAGCTTCCTGAGGGGATTCTTCATGAAATCCGGATCGACGAGGAGTTCATGCTCGGCGGACTTGCGGTCACGCCCTTTGCCATTTCCCACGATGCCAATGAACCGTCGGGCTACCGCATCGAGGGCGGGGGAAAGGCGGCCGCGGTGGCGACCGACCTTGGAACCTACGATTCCTACATTATTGAAAAGCTTAAGAACCTTGACGGAATCGTCCTGGAGGCCAACCATGACACCCATATGCTGGAGGTAGGGCCTTACCCTTATCCGCTTAAGCAGCGGGTGATGGGCGATACGGGACATTTGTCAAATGAATTGTCAGGACGGCTTCTTTGTGCTATACTTCATGATGGACTGAAGGCAGTCGTGCTGGGGCACTTAAGCAAGGAGAATAATTATGCCGAGCTTGCTTATGAGACGGTGAAGCTGGAGGTCAGCCTGGGGGACAATCCCTACAGGGGAGAGGATATTCCTATTATTGTGGCGAAGAGAGATACAGTTTCGGACATTATTGCGCTGTAAGCAAAGTTTAAGGAGGATGGATATGAAAAAATGTATCATTACAGTAGTAGGTAAGGACCGGGTCGGGATCATTGCCAGGGTGTGCGCTTACCTTGCGGAGGCGAATATTAATATTCTGGATATTTCCCAGACCATTGTGGACGGTTATTTTAACATGATGGCGATCGTGGATACGACTGAGACGACAAAGGAGATTGCGGTAGCGGCAAAAGAGCTTGCCGAACTGGGGCAGTCGATCGGGGTGAACATCCAGTGCCAGCGGGAAGAGATTTTTGAGAAAATGCACAGATTATAAAGTGGGAGAGGCAGGGCATCTATGATCAATCAGTTTGAAGTGACAGAGACACAAAAGATGATCAGCCAGGAGAATCTTGATGTGCGTACCATAACGCTTGGCATCAGTCTTCTCGACTGTATCGATGCGGATCTGAATAGGCTTAATGAAAAGATTTATAAAAAAATAACGGCGCTTGCCAGAGATCTTGTGGAGACCGGGGAGAAGATTGAGCTGGAGTTCGGTATCCCGATCGTGAACAAGCGGATCTCCGTGACGCCCATCGGCCTGATCGGCGGGACAGCGTGCAAGTGTACGGAGGATTACGTCACCATCGCAAAGACCCTTGACCGGGCGGCGAAGGAAGTCGGGGTCAACTTTATCGGCGGGTACTCGGCGCTGGTATCGAAAGCGATGACAAAGAGCGATGAACTGCTCATCCGCTCGGTCCCGAAAGCACTGGCCGGAACAGAGCGGGTGTGCTGCTCCATCAACGTAGGCTCCACACGGACAGGCATCAATATGGATGCAGTGCGCCTTTGCGGAGAGGTGGTAAAGGAGACGGCCATGGAGACGAAGGAGATGGATTCTATCGGCTGTGCGAAGCTGGTCGTGTTCTGCAACGCGCCGGATGATAATCCGTTTATGGCAGGAGCGTTCCTCGGGGTTACCGAGGGGGATATGGTGATCAATGTAGGCGTCAGCGGCCCGGGGGTAGTCAAGCACGCCTTGGAAGAGGTCCGGGGACAGGGCTTTGAAAAGCTCTGTGAGACCATCAAAAAGACAGCGTTCAAGGTGACGAGAGTCGGACAGCTTGTGGCAGGCGAGGCGTCTAAGCGGATGGGCATTCCTTTTGGGATCGTCGACCTTTCCCTTGCGCCTACGCCGGCGGTAGGGGATAGTGTGGCGGAGATATTAGAAGAGATCGGCCTTGAGCGGGCAGGCGCGCCGGGGACGACGGCAGCCCTCGCCATGCTGAACGACCAGGTGAAAAAGGGCGGAGTTATGGCGTCTTCTTATGTAGGCGGGCTCAGCGGCGCATTTATCCCGGTCAGTGAGGATCAGGGGATGATCGACGCGGTGAACGCCGGCTCCCTTACGCTGGAAAAATTAGAGGCCATGACCTGCGTCTGCTCGGTGGGTCTTGATATGATCGCCATCCCGGGGAAGACGAAAGCGTCCACCATATCCGGGATCATCGCCGATGAGATGGCTATCGGCATGGTGAACCAGAAGACGACGGCGGTGCGGCTCATCCCGGTTATCGGAAAAGACGTGGGAGATACCGCGCAGTTCGGCGGCCTTCTCGGATATGCACCGATCATGCCGGTAAATGAATTCGGTTGCGATGCATTTATCGCAAGAAAGGGAAGGATCCCTGCGCCGATACACAGCTTTAAAAATTAAATCCAGATGATTATTGAAAAAGAGAGGTAAATTGAATGGGAAAAATAGCGATTGTGACAGACAGTAACAGCGGGATCACCCAGCGCCAGGCAAAGGTGATGGGGATCTATGTACTGCCGATGCCATTTTTCATTAACGGAGATATGTACTTTGAGGATATTACCCTGACCCAGGAAGAATTCTACCAGAAGCTTATGGAGGATGCGGATATCTCCACTTCCCAGCCGTCGCCGGCGGATGTGATGGAGCTGTGGGACGATGTTCTCAAGGAATATGAGGAACTCATCCATATCCCTATGTCCAGCGGGCTCAGCAGCTCCTGTGAGACGGCGCTTTCTCTTGCCCAGGATTATGACGGGAGAGTGCATGTGGTGGATAACCAGCGGATATCCATCACCCAGCGCCAGTCCGTCCTTGATGCTCTCAGGATGGCGGAGAAAGGGATGAGCGCGAAGGAGATTGTCGATGTGCTCATGGAAGAAAAATTAGAAGCCAGCATATACATTACGGTCGATACGCTGAAATACCTGAAAAAGGGCGGGCGCGTGACGGCTGCGGGCGCCGCTCTCGGCGCGGTGCTCAACATTAAGCCGGTGCTGCAGATCCAGGGAGAAAAGCTTGACGCATTTGCCAAGGTGAGAGGCTTTAAGGCGGCGAAAAAGAAGATGCTTGATGCCATGGAAAAGGATATTACCGGGCGTTTTGCAGGGAAAAAGATTTTGCTTATGGCGGCCTACACCTGCTCTGCCGGGGAGGCCGAAGAGTGGAAGAAAGAAATAATGGCAAGGTTCCCGGGATACGAGATCCATATGGATCCGTTGTCGTTAAGTGTCTCCTGCCATATCGGGCCTGGCTCTATCGCCATTGCGTGCTGTAAGGAGCTTGACGTTTAAACGACCGGACAGGCAGAACATTCAGCCAGACAGAAAGTTTAGCGAAAAAGGTGTAAAGTTCCTGATCAGTTTACCGGGGCTTTACACCTTTATCTTTGGTCTTAGATTGCCGGAAGGAAGAATTCGTTCGCTTTCCGCTCGCTGCACACCTTTTTCAGCTTAAGTTCCGCTGCTTTCAGGATGGCAGGATTCACCCGGCGGGCTTTTTCGGGGCACAGGCTCACACACTGCATACAGGAGATGCAGGTCTCTTTATTACATCTTTGCGGGTTGTCCGCAGGGATGGCGCCTACGGGGCACCGCTCTGCGCACAGGCCGCATCCGCTGCAGTTTTTTCCGGCTGACGGGGCGAGGGGAAGGGTGGCATAGGGGCGGTATGGCCGGTTGCCGGGAAGCGCAAGAGAATATGTAGCGGGAAGACTCCCTTTTTCCAAGATATCCCGGCACCGGGCGGAAAAACGCTGAAGTTCCCGGATATCGCTGTCGTCCGGCCTCCCTGCGCCGTATTTCGGGATGATGGAGTGCCTTGCGATGGCGGCAGCCGCACCAAAGCACGAAAGATCCGAAGCTTCGGCAGCGTCCTTTAATTCCAGGAGCGTATCTTCATACGCGCGGTTGCCGTATACGGCGACAAGGACAGTTTTTGCACCATTGCCGTGTATCCGTTTTAATTTGGAGATGAGGAATTTAGGAACCCTCCCGCCGAAGCTCGGGACGGCGATCATGCAGGCATCTGTTGGGTCAAAGGAAATGTCAGTGTCCAGGGAACATAAATCGATATACGTTTTTTCGCAGTCCCACACCGGGCAGAGGATGTCAAGAACCTGTTTTGTGCCTCCGGTAGGGCTGAAAAATAGAGCGTTGATCTTCATCAAGGTACCTCCTTAGGTTGTGGATTTTAGAGTATCATAAGCTCTGTGCGCGGAAAAATCAAGGGAAAGATTGAAAATCCACTGAGCCGGTGTTATGATAATCACAGGTAAAATGCGGCAGAAACAACAGTTGCCGGCAGAATGATCAAAGGATTAATATTACAGGAGGAATAAGCGATGAGAATCAGACCCTACAGCGAAAATCTTGATTTTGAATATCTGAAGCAATGGATCGGGGGTGAACGGGAGCATGCACTCTGGTGTGCGAATATGA
Organism: uncultured Lachnospiraceae bacterium; assembly: GCA_947363565.1. GTDB lineage: Bacteria > Bacillota > Clostridia > Lachnospirales > Lachnospiraceae > MD308. The sequence continues at coordinate 133,693 of CANAPP010000001.1, forward strand.
TCCCGTACCCGGTGACCCAGGAAAATCTCCGTGATTTTCTTTTGCATGCAGCAAAAGAGTGGGCGAACAGCGCTTATATGGCGACAGAAGATGACGGGACGGTGATCGGATTTTTCTGTTATTCGGTAAACATAAAGAATAATGAAGGATTTTTGAAGCTAATCATCATTGATGACCGAAAGCGAGGGGCAGGTTATGGGAAAAAGATGCTTAAGCTTGCGCTCAGGTATGCGTTTGAGATAACCGGTGTGGATCTGGTAAGGCTTAATGTATTTACGGAAAATGCCGGAGCCATACGGTGCTATGAGAATGTCGGGTTCTCCGTGAGAGTAGTTGCGGAGAATGTATTTCCGTATAAGGGAGAACTGTGGAGCAGATGCAGTATGGCAGTTTCCAGACATGAAGAGACGTAAAAGTGCCCGGCTGATCCCGCTTTTTTGCCTTACAGGATCAGCCTTGCAAAAGGAAAGGCGGTGTGCACCGGTATCTGCTGTTTTTGACTGAGGAATGGGCTTAGAGGTTAGCTGATCGTTCCAGCATCAGCAGCTTTTCTTTTTTCTCAATGCCGCCGGCATAGCCGGTAAGGTTTCCATCTGAACCTACGACCCGGTGACAGGGGATGATGAGAGAGATGGGATTGTGCCCGACTGCATTGCCCACAGCCTGTGCGGACATGGAGGGAAGCTCTTGCTGTGCCGCGATTTTCGCCGCAATTTCTTTGTAAGTTATGGTCTGCCCGTAGGGGATGGAAAGAAGGATTTCCCAAACGGATGTCCGGAAGGGTGTGGCATTTAGAGACAGCGGAGGAGTAAAGGACGGGTTTTTTCCGCCAAAATAAATGTTAAGCCACTCTGCTGTCTGTTCAAATACGGGGAGATTTTTTTGCACAGCATTTTTGCCGAGGGTGCTGCCGAAGTATTTCTGGCCGTCAAACCATAGTCCAGTCAGTCCGCCGCCATCGCTGGCAAGGGTGATGCCGCCTAAAGGCGAGTTGTAGTGATAGGTGTAGTTCATGTCTGTTCCTCCAAATCGTTGTGTTTTTTGTGTTATCCTCTTAGCTTTTGCCTATTTATCTTTTTTGATTCACCTGAGTGATGATGCATCGGTTTTCACAGGATCATCCGGTCAGACCCCTAGACTGCCTGTCCATATCCTCGATGATTATATCATGGATTTCTCCGAGGGAGGCACAGTATTCCAGGATTTTCCACGGCTCATTGGTGTGAAAATGGATTTTGATCAGTTCTTCACCGCCTACTGCGAGGAGGCAGTCGCCGCGGAAGTTTTCAGTGATATGGTCGCTGATGACATCTTCGTCAAGGTTTTCTCCCTCGATCAATAATTGCGTATCGTATCTGAATTCTAACATTTTGTGTCCTCCTGTTATTCGTTAAAGATTATTCCCGCAGGAAATGTGCCGGCCGGGCAAGCTTATCTGTGCATTTGATTTGTATTTTCCGTTGTGGGTCTATTATATCATAGGGGCGGGGGTTCATCTATGGTAATTTGGTTTTACAAATTGATTTGTGGAGGATTTGCACGAAATCGTACAACTGATAGCTGCCGAAGATAAGGACGGCCGTATAACAGCATTTATGGGGATTGAAAATTATTCAGTCAATAAACTGGCTATGAATGAACAGAACCCGCTTGCGAGAGGGTTTTATGAGCATATGGGTTTCTGCGTATATAAGCGCACGGATTATGACGAGCAAGGCAATCCGTACCCGATTTTATACATGGAATTAAAAGATGGACAGATGAAGAAAAGCAAGTGATGTCGGAAATTTGTAAGTTGTATGTTGACAGTCTATGGAGGGATACAAAGCAGTGGACAGGATTTTGATCATTGACGATGACAGGGAGCTTTGCGCGCTGATTCGGCGCAGCATTATAAAGGAAAATATCGAGGCGGATGGCTGCGGCAGCGGCCGGGAAGGACTGGCGCGGCTTGGGGAGAGGGAGTACCACCTTGTCATCCTGGATGTGATGATGCCGGGGATTGACGGCTTTGAGACGATGGAGGGCATCCGGGCGGTGAGCAGCGTGCCGATTCTGATGCTGACGGCGAAGGACGACAGCGCGTCCAAGGTGCGGGGCTTAAGGGCGGGAGCGGATGATTACCTGACGAAACCTTTTGACATGGACGAGCTGACGGCGCGGGTTCTTTCCTTAATCCGGCGGTACACCCGGTTTAACCGGGGAGAGGGGGAGGAAGAGAAGGCTGTGCTTGAGTTTGACGGGCTTTCGATTGACGCGGACAGCCGCTCTGTTACGACGGGAAACGGCACTTTCGAGCTGCCGCCCAAGGAGTTTGAGCTTTTGTGGTTCTGCGCGGAGAATCAGGGGAAGATTCTGACGAAACAGAAGATTTATGAGGCGGTGTGGAAGGAGCCGTATGTGTATGACGACAGTAATATTATGGCAATCATCAGCAGGCTGCGGAAAAAGATGGAGATTCAGCCGGGGAATCCGAAATATATCCAGACGGTGAAGGGAATCGGATACCGGTTCAGCAAGGATGTGTGACCGATGTGTGGGCAGTTTTTAAGGAGGTACGGCGATGATGTATGGCGGGATGTTGGATATTGTGCTACTCATTGTCTCGGCGGCGGCTGTGGGCGGGGCGGTCTATGCCTTGCGGAAGGTGAGACGGCAGCTTTCGGAAATGGCGGATATTTTGCGGGAGGTGAAGGAGGGGAACGGGAACCGGCGGATTCTTCTGGCAGTTCACGAGCTGGCGGCTCCCCTTGCCTATGAGATGAATGACATTATCCTGTCCTACGAAGAGCAGCTTTCAGAATACCGGCAGATGGAAACGGCAAACCGGCAGCTTATGACAAGCCTTTCCCATGATGTGCGGGCGCCTCTTACGACTTTGATCGGGTATCTGGACGCGGCGCATAAGGGCGTCGTGGAGGGAGAGGAGCGGGAGGAGTACATCGGCACTGCCCGGAGGAAGGCGTATGACTTAAAGGAGTATATTGATATTTTGTTTGACTGGTTTAAGCTTAATTCGGATGAGTTTGCGCTTGAGATGGAGACGGTGGATGCCGGGGAGCTTACGAGGGATATCCTGATTGACTGGATTCCGGTGTTTGAGGAACATGTGCAGAGGGCATCCTGCAGTGACGGTTCTTGCGGGGACAGGGAAATACGTCCGCTGGGGTACTCGGTGGAGATACCGGAGCGGGCGTTTTTTGTGCGGCTGGACCCGGAAGGCTACCGGAGGATACTCAATAACCTGATACAGAACATTTTATCCCACGCCCGGGCTGACCGGATATCGGTGACTCTCTCGGAGGAGGAGGGCATTTTCCGGTGCAGGGTTTGGGATAACGGCGTGGGCATCGGCAGCGAGGATTTAAAAAATATCTTTGAGCGGCTGTACAAATGCGACAGGGGGCGTTCGGGAAAGGGGAGCGGCCTTGGTCTGTCTATCGTAAAACAGCTCACGGAGCGGATGGGCGGCACGGTGAGGGCCAAGAGCCGGGAAGGAGAGGGAACGGAGTTTGTCCTGGAGTTCCCGGCGTATCGCTGAAGATGTATGATAATGCAGGGGCAGCCGCAGGGTCTATGAGTGCAAGGAATTTGCAAGGTTGCCGCAAGGTTTAAAAATGCAAGGATATTGCAAGGTTGCCGCAAGGTTTGGGTAAGGTTGGCGTGGTAGAATGATCGTACAGTGTTCCTGAGGGTACACAGACTGCATATATAAGGAGGCTTTGTATGAGCAAATATGTGATTGAGACGAGGAATCTTACCAAGCAGTACGGCCAGCAGAAAAGCGTTTCCAATCTGAACCTTCATGTGAAAAAGGGGCGCATCTACGGGCTGCTGGGAAGGAACGGCGCCGGGAAGACTACGGCTATGCGAATGCTTTTGGGGCTTACCCGCCCGACGTCCGGCAGGGTGGCTATCTGGGGAAAGCAGCTTTCGGGAAATGAAAAGAAACTGTTGCCCCGCATCGGGAGCCTGATTGAGTCGCCGGGATTCTACCCGAACCTGACGGCAACGGAGAACCTTAAGATATTTGCAACGCTTAGAGGCGTGCCGGGGAAAAATGCCATCCGGGATGCGCTTTCTTTGGTGGGGCTGCCCTATAAGGATAAGAAGTTATTCTCCCAGTATTCCCTTGGGATGAAACAGCGGCTTGCCATCGCACTGGCGGTGATGCACGACCCGGAGCTTTTGATCCTGGATGAGCCGGTTAACGGTCTTGACCCCATCGGCATCGCGGAGGTGAGAAAGACTTTGCGGGAGCTTTGCGACAGGCGGGGGAAGACAATCCTCATTTCCAGCCATATCCTGTCGGAGATTTCCCTGCTTGCCGACGATATCGGGATTATCGATAAGGGGGTGCTTTTGGAGGAAGAAAGCCTTGAGGAGCTTGAACGAAGGAACGGCAGGTATGTGAAGTTCACGGTGTCTGACACGGCCCAGGCAGCGCGGATTCTGGAGCGGAAGTTCCATGAGGAAGATTTTGCGGTGGAGGACGATTACCGGCTGTATCTTTATAACCTTGCGCTGCCGGCGGGGAAAATCGTCACGGCTTTTGTGAAGGGCGGCCTTGAGGTGTCTGAGGCCCATGTCTTCGAGGAGAGCCTTGAGGATTACTTCCGGCGGGTGACGGGAGGTGAGGGAATTGCTTAAGCTGGTTTACTGTGAGATTTTTAAGCTAAAGCGGAGAAGGTTCGTGCAGCTTTCGGTGCTGGCGGCTTTTCTGTTCCCCATCCCTCTGACTTACATGATGACGACGCCGGGTATGGCGGAGCGTTTCGGGAGGGCGGGGATGTTTGACGGACTGTTCCATTTTGTGCTGGGGTATGCGGTGGAGCTTTTGCTGCCCTGTATCATCGGGGTTGTGGCGGCGATTTTATTTTTTATGGAGCGGGATAATGATACGTTTAAGAATCTGCGTACCATCCCGGTGACCAGTACGCAGATGGTGCTGGCAAAGATTATCGTGCTGTTTCTTTTCGGCGAGCTGTTCTGTCTGCTGTCGGTGTGCGCTACGGTGCTGTGTTCGCTTTTCGTGCCGGATATGCCTGTGGGCGGCATCGGGTACAAGTTCCTGGTGTCGATGGAAATGGGCGTCTTTATCACGGCGGGGGCGCTGCCCCTTGTGGTCCTTGTGGTGTTTTTCAGCAGGACGTATATTTTTTCTGTGCTGCTGTGCATCTTTTACAGCGTGCTGAGCCTTTCGGCGGAGGCGATGCTCTTTAAGCTCCCGAGAGGAATTGCCTGGGGAATGCCTATTGTACTGGTCAATATGTGGACGGGCGGGGAGCTTAGAGACCACGGGTTTGACCTGAATTTAAAGGAGATTGAGCCTTTTATCCCTACCACGGCGCAGACGGCGGCGATTCTTAGTGTGCTGGCGGCAGCGTCGTTTCTGGTGATTGATTTTCTGTACAAGAGAAGGGGGGAGTAGGGATGTTGTTAAAGATTATCCGAACGGAGCTTTGGAAGTTGAAACGGTATTATATTTTGTGGGCGGGGGTTCTGCTGATGCTGCTCTCCGTAATCCTGACGCTTTTTACCTCCACGGCAGAGGACGGTATGGTGTGGGATTTCCGGATTCTCATCGAGCAGGTGATAAAGAACAATACGACTACCATTTTCCCTATGTGCATCACCCTTATCGCGGGCTATATGATTGCCCGGGAGGAGGCGGACGATACGCTGAAAAATATGCGGACGATTCCGGTGTCTTTAAAGGAACTTTTGCTGGGGAAAATGGTTGTCTGCGGGATAATCTCGGTGTTTTTCGGGCTTGTGTGCGCGGCCTTTACCGTGGGGGCGGTATTTTTGGCGGGCTTTCCGGGCTTTTCCCCGGGGCTTGCTGTGGGAGCGTTCGTGCAGATGGCGCTAAACTGCCTGTTCCTCTATCTGGCGGTGCTGCCGGTAATCGCGGTATCCGCCCGGATGTCCGGCGGGCATCTTTTTGGGGTCGTGGCGGCGTTTGTCTACGGGTACGGCGGGATGTTCGCGTCGGGGAGCCGGACGCTTTCCAATATCTACCCGATTACGGCAAGCCTGGGGCTTATCAATTACCGCGGCTATGACAGCGGGGTGGAGTGGAATGCGCCTTTATGTGCGGCGAGCCTGTGCGTCATGACGGTGCTGGCGGCGGTGGTCATAGGAATGTCCGAGGATAAGAGGGAAGAAGGAGCGATGGTCAGGAAGAAGAAAGAGAAGGGGAGAGTGGTGAAGAAGGGGTGGTGATGGATTTTATGCGGGGTGTAAAGTGCGGGGAGGACGCCCATCCGGGTGGAGCTCTGCGTCACCTCGCTCTCGCTCTGAAAAAACGTAGCAGTACTAAGCTTAACGCATATGCCAGTCTCGTAAACTCGTCTGGTATATGCGTTTCGCTAAGTGCTGACGTTTTTTACGGGATTCCTTCGGAGCATACCCCCGGATGGGCTGGCTGCTGCGGCAATTTATGTTGCGCGTAAAATGTGCGGCGAGTGTGTATATTATATGGGATGCATGTGTAAAAATGTGGTGCGATGCACATACGATGTATTGACGGATGCATGGATGGGGAATATAATATGGGATAGGATGTTTTTTAAATTACGGCAGACTGTTCCGAAACTGCTTTGCACAAGATGTGCGTCCCAATTTGTAGGGGATCTGTTCCAAAATCATAAGGCGTAGTGGGCTACGTCGATTGATTTTGGGGCAGATTATCCTGCAAAGTGGTGCGTGCAGATTGTGTGAATGAGTTTTCGGACAGTCTGACGAGGTGGTAAGGAGTGTTATTATGGCGACAACGAATATTACAATGAGGATTGATGAAGAGTTAAAGGCGCAGGCGGAGGAGCTGTTTGCGGATTTGGGGCTTAATATGACCTCTGCTTTTACTGTTTTTGTTAAGCAGGCGATACGGGAGCAAGGGATTCCGTTTGTTATCTCGAGGGAAGTTCCGAATGCGGAGACAACGGAGGCGTTGGAAGAGGTTCGGCGGATGAAACAGGATTCATCTCGTGGGAGAGCATATACGGATGTGGATGAGATGATGGAGGAACTGCTTGGATGAAATATGCGATAAAACCTACTGCAAAGTTTCAAAAGGATTTAAAAAGAGTGAAAAAGCGGGGATATGATATTTCGTTATTGACAGAGATTATTAAGAAATTGGCAAATGGTGAGCAATTGCCGGAAAAGAATAAGGATCACGCGCTCTCAGGCGATTTTTCGGAATGCAGGGAATGTCATATTACACCTGACTGGTTGTTGATTTATGAGATTGAAGGAGAGAATCTGATATTATATTTGACCAGAACAGGAACACATAGTGACTTATTCAGGTAAATGGTATGCCGGACAAAGAAAGGCAAGGGATGTCGGGAATTTGTAAGGCGCATGGGGTATACTGTAATCACAGCAGGGAGGTGAGCGGTCATGGAATGGACGGAGGTTATCCGGGAGGCGGTTGATTTTATCGAGGGGCATATTACGGAGGATATCACGGTGGAGGATGTGGCGGGGCATGTGTGCGTGTCGCCGTATTATTTTCACAAGGGGTTCAGCATGCTTTGCGGGTTCTCGCTGATGGAGTATGTGCGGAACCGGCGGCTGTCGCTGGCGGGCGGGGAGCTTATCGCCGGCGGTATCTCGGTGCTTGATTTGGCGGTGAAGTACGGGTATGATTCCCCGGACAGCTTTGCGAGGGCATTTTCCAGATTCCATGGATGCCCGCCTTCTTCGGTGCGTAAAGGCGTGGCCGCGGTGAAAGTCTTTGCGCCGCTGAAACTGACAATATCGTTGAAAGGTGGTTATGTGATGGATTACAGGATTGCGAAGAAGGAGAGCTTTACGGTGATTGGCGCGTCAAGGCAGATGCGCTATGAGAATGCCAAGGAAGAGGTGGCTGCGTTCTGGAGGGAGCATTATGCGTCCGGGAAGGGCGAGACGGTCTGCGGGATGTTCGGCATCAACATTGACTTGGAGATGGGAGAGGAGAGGTTCGAGTATCTGATTGCGGATGTCTACCATCCGGCGACGGAGATTCCGGAAGGGTTCTCGGTGCGGACGATTCCGGCGTTTACATGGGCTGTATTTCCGTGCAGGGGTAAGCTGGCGGAATCTCTGCGGGATGTGAATGTGAAGATATTTTCCGAGTGGATGCCCGCCCTTAAGGATTACGAGTTCGCGGCGGGGTACTGCGTGGAGATGTACGATGTGCCGGATAAGTACCCAAAGGGCGTGGAGGATGAGAATTACTATGCGGAAATCTGGATTCCGGTGAAGAAGAAATAAGGCGTTTCGGAGGAAAGCCTGAGAACAGCCGCTGCCAGAAAAGCTCCTGCAGCGGCCGTTCTGTCAGTCCTTTGATCCCACGTCAGCTTGCGGCGGGGAATCTGACTTGCCGGATTTTT
>CANAPP010000002.1 GCA_947363565.1 uncultured Lachnospiraceae bacterium
GGTCTGCCCCTTATATATTTGTCAATAAGAAATAAATTATGGAAGCCGAGGTAATCAACAACTATTGATATAAAAATAAAAATGCTTACAATTTATCATTAGTTGCCGTTGCCTTTAAAAAACAAACAGATAAGCAGAGGAACGAAATAAAGAGTAAGAAAAAAACGGCAGCATCGGCAACTTAAAAACGAAACAGAGATGAATAAGCGGGTAAGGTATTGTCAGTCCCACAACCTTAAGTTATAATCAAAAGCAGAGGTATATGAACAAAGGAGGGCGTTTACTATGACAAAAGCTGGACAAAGAGAGATCATCAAAGCTGAGCATGCCTACGGCGGCGAAGGGTATATCACAAAGGAGATGCTGATCTCCGACGAGGCTCGCGGGGAGCACTGCAAGATGTATGCCAAGGTGACTGTGCCGGTGGGCTGTGAGATTGGCTATCACGTACATCAGGGAGACGAGGAAGGCTATTATATCCTGACCGGAACCGGAGTTTATAATGACAACGGCACAGAGATGCCGCTTGAACCCGGCGATTCCTTCTTCTGCAAAGAGGGCGACGGGCACGGCATCAAAAATACCGGCGGGGAAGATATCACTTTTGTAGCATTGATCCTGAAGAAATAAGCGCAGATTTCGGATATCCCAGAACAGATATCCAGAGGGTGTTGCAAAATGTTTGAACCTCACAGTATATCGCTTAGCGTATTAAAGCGCCGGCGCTGTATGCTGCGGGAATTCTGTATTTTGCAACACCCTCGTTTATCATCTCATCTCTTACGTATTTGCCGGACATCTGCTTTAGATATTTCCAAGTACCGACAAAAGCCGTGTATTATCCTCCGGCTTCATCACGCAGAACCGTACAAATTCCCCCTCAAGGCTCTGGAAGGAAGAGCAGTCCCGGATCATCATCTTCTCCTTGACCGCCGCCTCGAAGACCTGGAAGGAATCCACCCCTTCCTTAAGGATCTTAAGCAGGATAAAGTTGGCATAAGCCGGATATACTTTAAATGAGCCAAGGGCTTTTAGTTCCCGGCACATCCTGGTGCGCTCTGCATCGATCAGACTGCGTGTCCGCATGATATATTCTTCGTCCTTAAGCATAAGCTCCCCCGCGAAAGCGCCGACGCTGTTTAGGCTCCACGGGTTTTGGTGGGTTAAGAGCATGGACAGAAATTCCCGGCTGCTGGTGATGCCGTATCCGAAGCGAAGCCCTGGCGCGGCGAAGAACTTGGACACGCCGCGGATGACCATGAGATTGTCATAGCGCTCAGTCAGGGGCACGGCAGTGATCTTCGCCGCATCCGGAGCAAATTCCACATAAGTCTCGTCGATCATGACGAAGATGCCTTCGGCCAGACAGTGTCTTACGATTTTTTCCATATCCTCCTGGCTGACGGCAGAGGAAGTCGGGTTATTAGGGTTGCAGATGATGACAAGATCTGTCCCTTCCGGGATATTGCGGATAAAATCGCCGGTATCAAGGATAAAATCATCAGATTCTTTCAGGTTATAATAAGAAAGCATTCCGCCCGTCAGGGAAAGCTCTCTTTCGTATTCTGAGTAAGTCGGTCCTAATACAAGCGCCCGTTTTGCCTGGCGCTGGCTGATCAGCAGGGAGATAAGCTCGGTGGAGCCGTTGCCTACGACGATATTTTCCGGGCGGCATCCGCAGTAGCGGCTGATCTGCTGCCTGAGGGAAGTGTAATTGCGGTCGGGATAGCTGCTGATGATGTCAAGATTGGCGGCAAGGGTCTGCTTCACCTTATCTGACAGGCCTAAAGGGTTGACATTTGCCCCGAATTTTATGATCTCCTCCTTTGGGAGGTGATAGTATTCTGCGATTTTTTCCAGATCGCTTCCATGGAATTCAACTTTTTTTGACATTTTCTCTCTCCTTGTTTATACTAGTATGGCGGGCAGTCCATTGGAGCCATACATCGTTCGACAGATATTTTCAAGATTTTGTGTTTCGGCATTGCCATAAGCTATATAATAATGCTATAATTTATTATAGTGTGTTTTGAAAAAAAAGCAACGAAAGAAGCAGGTGTCAGGCTTGAAAAATAAGATTCAGAAATTTTCCAAGGGAGACTTTCGACTTGTCAGGCCGGATGTAGAGTTTGAGGAAACGAATCTGGTACTGATCATTGGCGAAGGAGAAGTATATAAGACCGGCTTCCAGATCAGAAGCAGGAATGAGAGTAAAATCAGGGGACTTATCTACCCCTCTTCTTTTCGTGTCTCTTTTAAGGATCAGGGATTCGAGGGGAATCCTGCGCGGGTGGAATTTACCTACGACGGCAGAGGGTTAAAGCCTGGACATGTGGAGAAGGGAAAGTTTACGGTGGTATGCTCGGGGGGTGAGTATGAGCTCCCTTTTACGGCGATCATCGAAAAGCCGTATATTATGACGGCTTACGGCAAGGTGCAGAGCACGGACGACTTCCGTAAGCTCGCGGTCAAGGATTATTCGGAGGCAGGGCGGCTGTTCCGCTCGAAATCCTTTTACGAGATATTGAAGTACGAGAATGAGCGTATCTTCTACCTGTATGACAATATGCGCCGCTGGTCTCTGGGCGAGCAGGCGATGGAGGAGTTTCTGGTCGGCATCAAGCAGAAGGAGTGTATCTTCTTAACTCTTGCGGGGGAAGGTATGCTTTTTGAGGATATTGATGAGTCGACGAAGGGGATTATCTCCGTGATGAAGAATACGTGGGGATATATGCCCATTAAGATCAAGGCGGAGGGAAAGTTTTTAAAGGTGCTGCGCCCGGAGATCACCACAGAGGATTTCGTGGGCAATACGCTGGAGGTCGAGTATCTGGTTCGGCCGGAGTATCTCCACGGCGGGCGTAATTACGGGGCGATCCGCTTTATCACGCCTTATGAGGAGATCACCTATGAGATAGAAGTCTTACAGAGCATGGAGTATGATGAGAACCATCATCTCCCGGAGCTTTTATGTGCCCAGGTGCTTAAGGAGTATATCAGCTACGTGGGCGGCAGGAAGGAGCTTAAGGCGTGGGTAGACAGCGCGGAGGAGAAGGTGGCTTCTTTAAGGAAGCTCGATCCCAACAGTGAGCTTTACCAGCTTCTCCAGGCTCACATCTACATCAAGGGGCGCAAGATGGAGGAGGCGAAGTGGATCTTGGAGAATTTCAACTATAACCGCTTTGCCATCGGCAAGGATCCGATCATCAACTGTTATTATCTGTACCTGACGGCGCTGATCCGGGGAAAGGGAAGCCATACGGAGCGGGTGCTTGACGAGATCGGCAAGACCTATATGCGCTACCAGGACAGTTGGATGCTCCTGCAGATGCTGATCCACTTAGACCGCAGATACCGGAATCCGTATAAAAAGCTGGAAGTCTTAGAGCAGCAGTTTGAGTTCGACTGCCATCAGGTGATGTTCTATTTAGAAGCGTACCTGTGCTACCAGGAGAAGCCTATCCTGTTGAAAAAATTAGGCAAATTTGAGATACAGGTGCTGGAGTTCGCCTCCAAGTACCGGCTGATGTCCAAGGAGCTGGCGCTTTATGTGGCGAATTTTGCCAGCCAGCAGAAGTCCTACAGCGAGTCATTGTTCCGTATCCTGGTGCGCATCTATGACATGTACCGGGAGAAGATGATACTGAACACGATCTGTACGCTGCTGATCAAGGGCAATAAGATGCAGCGCAAATATTTTATCTGGTACCAGCGTTCGGTGGAGGCCGGCCTTAAGATCGCGCAGCTTTATGAATATTATATGGTGACACTCGATACGTCTTCGGTGAGAGGGGCTTTGCCGAAGTCCATCTTCCTGTACTTTATGCATGGGAATTCGCTGGATTATAAGAAGACGGCGTTTCTGTACGCGAACCTTCTGACCTATGAGGTGGGCGGGGAGGATCTGTTCCTCAACTACCGGGAGCAGATGGTCTCCTTTACCTGGGACCAGCTGATGAAGCGGCATATTACGGAGCATCTGCGGGTGCTCTATAAGCGGTTCTGCCTGAAGGAGGAGATGACCGATGAGCGTATGGAGGCCATGCGGGATATCTGTTTTTCCTACAGCGTGACCACGAAGGTGTCGGACATGAACTATGTGCTGGTCATCGAGAAAAACGGTGAGGCGAAGCAGAAGGTTCCCTATGAGCATGATGGGACGACGATCATCTGTCTGTACAATAAAGAGTCGCGTATCGTGTGGGAGTCGGTTTCGGGCCGTTATTATACCGATTCGATCCCCTATGAGACGAAGCGGCTGTTTTACGAACCGCGTTTCCTTGAGATGTGCAAAAAGTATGAGGAGACGGAAGGGCGGAGCCAGGAATTACAGGCGAAGGAGGAGCTGACTCTTGAGAATGTGAAGGCGAAAGGGATCGGTGCCTTTGACGAGCAGGAGGTATTCCGTTTCTGCAGCCATCTGGTCAGGGATACTAATTATAAAGAAGATGAATTTCTCACCCACCTTTGCTTTGAACTGTTTGTGATCGGGCAGTATGACAAGGCAACGCTGATGTACCTGGCCAACTGGTACTGCGGCGCCACGGATGATATGAAGAAGCTTTGGGCAGTGCTTAAGGACTATGAGATCCCTGCGTATAAGATCGGGGAGCGCATCATCACCCAGATGGTCTTCTCGGAGAACCTGTTTGACGAAGAGAAGATATTCGAGGATTATTATCTGTCGGACAATACGTATTTCCGGCTCAAGCAGGCGTATCTCGCCTATGTGGCCAGGGAGTACCTGGTGTTTGGGCGGGAGACGAAGCGCTGTGTGTTTGATATTATCGCTAACGAGTGTGAGCAAGGGGAGGAACTGCCGGATATCTGCAAGGCGGCTCTTCTTAAGTATTTTTCCGGGCAGAGCTTTACGGCGGATTATGAGCCGGTGCTCCACCAGGTGTTAAGGGAGATGTGCGAGCGCCAGATTGTGTTCCCGTTCTATCTGAATTACGATGAGGCGTGGCTTAGGGAGCTTCAGCTCTATGATAAATCTATGGTGTTTTACCAGGGAGAGCCGGGAAGCAGCGTGGAGCTTCATTATAAAATGCGCCGGGGCGGGAGAGAGGAGCTTGGCTATCACAAGGAGACGCTTCTCCCTGTATTTGATAACCTGTATGTGAAGCAGTTTGTGCTGTATGACGACGAGCATGTGAGCTATTATTTCCAGGAGACGAAGGGCAGGAAGGTGACGGTATCCGAGAAGGCGGTCCTTGACGGAAGGAAGAAGACTGCCGCCGGGAAGTATGGAAGGATCAACGCGCTGATCCGCATGTCCCCTGCGAGCCGCAAGAAGATGATGGCGGTATTTGAGGAGGATGAGCGGATGGCGGAGCGGATGTTTAAGATATATTAACTGTTGTTTTGAGGAGGAAACGAGATGGAGCGAGGGAGTATCCTTGGATATGACCTGAATGAAAAATACTGCCAGATCAGTTATTATAACGAAGCTAAAGAAGAGCCGGAGACTCTGGAGGTTTCCTCTGACAATTATCAGATCCCTCTTTCCCTGGGGAAGATGGACGGGCAGTGGGTTTATGGTATGGAGGCGGAGTGCCTGAAGGCGGTGGACGACAGCCTTTTTGTGGAGGATCTGTTTGTCAACGCGTTTTATCACCGGAAGGTCACTTTAGGCAAGAAGGTCTATGACGCGGTGTGGCTTCTGGCAAAGTTTATCAAGCTTACGCTGGAGCAGTTTGATGAGATCGAGTATCTGACTTTTTCCACGCCCTTTACCAGTGTGGATATGTCAAAGATGCTTAAGAGTATCGGCAGGCACCTGGGCATCCCGAAGGATAAGGTGTATGTGCAGGATTATAAGGAGAGCTTTTGTCAGTACATGTTCTACCAGCCTAAGGAGCTTTGGCAGTACGAGTCTGCGCTGATCTTCTGTGACGCGCAGAAGATCAAGGCGTTTATGCTGCGGCGCCTTCATGTGGTGAACAACCGGGACAAGGAAGTGTTTGTGACGGTGGACGAGGTGGCGAAGGCACATATCAGGGAGCTTGAGGCCATCCATCTTTTGATGGATGACGAGGAGAAGGCCAGGAGTGCGGATGAGACGTTCAAGGCATTTATCCAGAGTGTGTTTGAAAAAAAAGTGATCTCATCGGTATATCTGACCGGCGAGGGCTTTGAGAATAACTGGTACCCGAATTCTTTGAAGGTGCTCTGTAACGGGCGGAGGGCTTTTGTGGGGAATAATCTGCACAGCAAGGGTGCATGCTATACATCGGTCCGCATATGCAGGGATGACAATGAAGGGCCGGTCTATCTGGATGAGACGAAGATGACCCAGCAGATTTCTCTGCGGATGCGGGTGAACGGCAAGGAAGGCTGGTATCCGGTGGTGTCCTGGGGAACCCGGTGGTATGAGGCGGACGGAGAGTGGGAAGTGCTCCTCGAGGATGATTCTGACCTGGAGGTCCATATCGAATCCCTAGCGGGGGAGGAGCTCCAGGTGGAGAGGATTTCCTTAAAAGGGCTTCCTGAGCGGTCGGATTATTCCCTCCGGCTTAAGATAGAGATCATGTTTCTGGAGGAGCGGCTCTGCAGGCTGACACTCAGGGATATTGGCTTTGGGGATTTTTATCCGTCTTCCGGGTTTTGCGTGACAAAGGACATACGTTTAGGAGGAATCAATGGGCAGTTTAATTCTATGTCATAATAAGAGGGCGAATCAGCCATATGAGATCGGACGGATCCATCTGCGTATTTTTACAATAGAAGAATTGTGCTATTATGTATGCAACAATCTGTATCTGATCGATCATACCATTATGAACCGGCAGCTTTGTGAATGGATATCCACGGAACTTCAGTTAGATAAGCTTGCGGAAAAGCTTAGGGAGGAGCTTTCCAAAAACTGCTCGGAGGAACAGTTCGTGATCGCCCTTCTTCGGGGTTCCTATATCTATGCCCAGTCGGAGATCAATAAGATCCAGGGACTTCTTGAAAACCTGCGCAACCAAAAGGAAGTGGAAAAGATAAAGTTCAAAGGGGACACGCTGCTTAAGAGCGGCGAGTATTCCGCGGCAGTATTAGTCTACCAGTCTATCGTGAATGCGGAGTGGGATGATTCTGCCGGGAAGCGGTTCTACGGGCATGTGTACGGGTGCATGGGCGCGGCGTACGGGCGGCTGTTCCTTTATGAGGAGGCGCTGGCCGCTTACAAGGAGGCGTATTATCTGTGCGAGGAGCCGGATATGCTGAAGGCGTATCTTTACTGCTGCTATCAGGCGTACACAAGAAAGGATTACACGAAGATGCTGTCGGGGAATCCTTTGTTTCTCAGCATGGCGTCCAAGCTTAAGGAAGAGATGAAAGAGGTGCATGAAAAGATAGACCCGGATGTGCCGGAGGAGCGGCTCTCGCAGTGGAAAAATGATTACCGGAGGCTTGACAGCCGCAAGGGGATGAGGAGTACAGTGAATGGATGACAGGAAAGTAACTACAGGCATGGGAGAAGAATGCGGAGTATTTGGAGCCTATGATATGGACGGGGGCGATGTTGCCTCATCCATATACTATGGGCTTTTTGCGTTGCAGCACAGAGGGCAGGAAAGCTGCGGCATCGCGGTGACGGACACCTATGGAGAGAGAAAGGTGCATGCAAAAAAGGGCTTAGGCCTGGTCAATGAGGTCTTTGACGAGGAGGCATTGTCCTCCTTAAAGGGCAACCTGGGCGTAGGGCATGTCCGCTACTCGACCGCAGGAGGTACAAGAGCGGAAAATGCCATGCCCCTTGTGCTGAATTATGTGAAAGGGACGCTTGCCATCGCCCATAACGGCAATATCACCAATGCGGTCAAGCTGCGGCATGAGCTTGAGTACACCGGCGCGATCTTCCAGACGACGATCGATTCGGAAGTGATCGCCTACCATATCGCCAGGGAGCGGCTGAACACAAAGAAGGTGGAGGACGCGGTTAAGCGGGCGATGAAAAAGATTGAAGGGGGATACGCCCTTGTGATCAGTTCTCCAAGGAAGATGATCGGGGTGAGGGATCCTTACGGGCTGAAGCCCTTATGCATTGGGAAGCGGGATAATACGTATTTCCTTGCCTCGGAAAGCTGCGCCATTACGGCGGTGGGCGGGGAATTCGTGCGGGACGTGGCGCCCGGCGAGATCGTGAGCTTCACAAAGCACGGGGAAAAATCAGACACTTCTATGGCGGCTGCGCCGAAGAAGCAGGCGAGATGTATCTTCGAGTACATTTATTTTGCAAGGACAGACAGCAAGATCGACGGTGTGGATGTGTATCATGCAAGAATTGTTGCAGGAAAGGCACTGGCCAGATCCTATCCGGTAGAGGCGGACCTGGTGGTGGGCGTGCCGGATTCGGGGCTGGTGGCGGCAAAAGGATATTCGGAAGAGTCAGGGATTCCCTATGGTATGGCATTCCACAAGAACAGCTATGTGGGCAGGACATTTATCAAGCCGAAGCAGAGCCAGCGGGAGAGCAGCGTTAAGATCAAGCTCAGTGTTATCGAAGAAGTAGTGAAGGATAAGCGGATCGTCATGGTGGATGATTCTATCGTGCGGGGGACAACGTCAGCTAATATCATTAAGATGCTGAAAAAGGCAGGCGCCAGGGAAGTGCATGTGCGCATCAGCTCGCCGCCCTTTCTCTACCCCTGTTACTTCGGGACCGACGTGCCGTCCAATGAGCAGCTTATCGCCCATTCCCATACGACAGAGGAGATCCGTGAGATGATCGGAGCGGACTCTTTGGGGTATATGGAGGTAGGAAAGCTTAAGGAGATGGTCGGTGACCTGGGCTATTGTGACGCCTGCTTTACGGGGAATTACCCGATGAAAGTGCCGGGAAAGGATGTGTCACAGGCTTTTGAATAGCGCAGGCCCGGAACTTGCCCTGCTGCCTGACAGGAAGGGAAAACCTGTGATAACGCAGTCAGATGAGAACGTATAGAAAGAGGAGGATGATCATGACAAACGACAGATATCAAAGCCCGCTCTCAGAGCGGTATGCAAGCAGACAGATGCAGTACATTTTTTCGCCGGACAAGAAATTCCGCACCTGGAGAAGGCTGTGGATCGCTCTTGCGGAGACGGAGAAGGAGCTGGGACTCAATATTACCAAGGAGCAGATTGAGGAGTTAAAGGCTCATGCAGACGACATCAATTATGATGTGGCGAAGGCACGGGAAAAGGAGGTGCGCCATGATGTGATGTCCCATGTGTATGCGTACGGGCAGCAGTGCCCGAAGGCGAAGGGAATCATCCATCTCGGGGCGACGTCCTGCTATGTGGGTGATAACACGGATATCATCCTGATGGCGGAGGCTCTTGAGCTTGTTCGGAGGAAGCTGGTGAACGTGATTGCCGAGTTGGCGGATTTTGCTGAGGAATATAAGGAACTTCCGACTCTTGCGTTCACCCATTTCCAGCCGGCCCAGCCTACAACAGTGGGAAAGCGCGCCGCGCTCTGGATGCAAGAATTTGAGATGGATCTTGCAGATCTTGAGTATGTGAAGGGAAGCCTTAAGCTTCTTGGCTCTAAGGGAACCACAGGGACGCAGGCAAGCTTTCTTGAGCTTTTCGACGGGGATCAGGAGACGATAGATAAGATCGATCCGATGATCGCGGAAAAGATGGGATTTAGCGCGTGCTATCCGGTGTCCGGCCAAACCTATTCCCGCAAGGTGGATACAAGGGTGCTGAACGTGCTGGCGGGAATCGCAGCCAGCGCCCACAAGATGTCCAACGATATCCGTCTCTTGCAGCATTTAAAAGAGGTGGAGGAGCCGTTTGAGAAGTCCCAGATCGGGTCTTCTGCCATGGCGTATAAGCGCAATCCTATGAGAAGCGAGCGGATCGCGTCTCTTTCCCGGTATGTGATGGCGGATGCGCTGAATCCGGCGATCACCTCCGCAGCCCAGTGGTTTGAGCGGACTCTTGACGATTCCGCCAACAAGCGTCTTTCCGTGCCGGAAGGGTTTCTTGCCATCGACGGTATCCTTGATCTGTGCCTGAATGTAGTGGATGGTCTGGTCGTGTATCCGAAAGTCATAGAGAAACGGCTGATGAGCGAGCTTCCATTCATGGCGACGGAGAATATCATGATGGATGCAGTGAAGGCAGGGGGGGACAGGCAGGAGCTTCATGAGCGGATCCGCGAGCTTTCCATGGAAGCGGGCCGCAATGTGAAAGAAAAGGGCCTGGATAACAATCTCCTTGAACTTATCGCCGCAGATCCGGCGTTTGGCCTGACACTGGACGAATTAAAGAAAACGATGGATCCTTCCCGATATACCGGGCGTGCAGCTCTTCAGGTGGACGCGTATCTTTCCGGGGTCATCCGCCCGCTGCTTGAGAAGAATAAAGACGTACTTGGCGTAAAAGCAGAGATCAATGTGTAGCTATCTGCCGGGAAGAGGGAGGAGACCGTCGACAGCAGTTTGATAAAAAAATAGCAAAATGCCGAAAATAAAAAAACTTGTTATAAATCATAAAAAGAAACAGCGTGAAAAACCTTTATTTTCCGCTGTTTTTTTATTGCAAAAAATTGTTGACAAATGACAGGACTGGGAAAATTGACGAAAATTCTTCATTAAAAGTTCATATTGTTGAAAATTTATCATTAAAATGATAAGATATCTTCTATAAATACAATAATGTTATTTGCATTATCTATAGAGAAAAGGGGGAATTATCGTATGGAAGCATTAAATAACATTGTATTGACTATCCAGCATTATCTTGCGGATTATATCCTGATCGTTGCGCTCCTTGGAGGCGGCATCTGGTTTTCTGTCAAGCTTGGATTTATCCAGATCAGAGGTTTCGGTGAAGGGATGAGAAGGACCTTCGGCGGACTGTTCTCCAAAAAGGGAGAGGCGGGAGCCGACGGGATGTCATCTTTCCAGGCGCTGGCTACCGCTATCGCGGCGCAGGTCGGCACCGGAAATATTGCCGGAGCAGCGACAGCAATCGCGATCGGAGGCCCGGGGGCAATCTTCTGGATGTGGATCGCGGCATTTTTAGGCATGGCGACAATCTTCGGAGAGGCAGTCATGGCGCAGAAGTACAAACAGGTAGGCGCGGACGGGGAGATTACCGGAGGCCCGGTATACTACATACGCGCGGCGTTTACCGGAACCTTTGGAAAGATTCTTGCAGGGCTCTTTGCAGTTCTTCTGATCTTTGCGTTAGGATTTATGGGAAATGCAGTACAGGCCAACTCTATCGCGGCAGCATTTAACACGGCGTTCGGCGTTCCGCAGATCGTGATGGGCGCGATTCTTGCAGTTTTGGCTCTGTTCGTATTTATGGGTGGCATGCAGCGTATCGCGAAAGTTACAGAGACGATTGTTCCGGTTATGGCTGCTTTGTATATCGTCGGCGCGCTTATCGTTATCTTCTATAACTTCAAGCAGATTCCGTATGCGTTTTACTCTATCGTTGTGGGTGCGTTTGCTCCTTCCGCGATTACCGGCGGCGCTGTGGGCGCGACGATCAAGCTTGCCCTGACAAAGGGTGTTGCAAGAGGTCTGTTCTCGAATGAGGCCGGCATGGGTTCTACCCCTCACGCACATGCGGTTGCAAAGGTTGACCATCCGGTGGAGCAGGGATTTGTTGCCATGATCGGCGTATTTATCGACACATTTGTTATCCTGAACCTGACGGCTCTTGTTATCATTACGACCCAGTCCATCCCCAGCGGAAAGACCGGCGCGGAGTTGAGCCAGTATGCGTTCTCCACGCTGTACGGCAAGGGAGGAGATATCTTTATCGCAATCTGTATGTTCTTCTTCGCTTTCAGTACGATCCTTGGCTGGTATTTCTTCGGCCAGGCGAATGTGAAGTACCTGTTCGGCGCGAAGGCAGTTAAG
The DNA here is from genome assembly GCA_947363565.1 of uncultured Lachnospiraceae bacterium. GTDB lineage: Bacteria > Bacillota > Clostridia > Lachnospirales > Lachnospiraceae > MD308. The sequence continues at coordinate 11,856 of CANAPP010000002.1, forward strand.
ATCTACTCTGTGCTTGTTGCGGCATGTGTACTGCTCGGCTCGCTGGCACAGGTTGACCTTGTATGGAACATGGCGGACTGCTTTAACTCCATGATGGTTATCCCGAATATCATCGCCTTGTTTGCCCTTAGCGGGACGATCAAAAAGGTTCACGACGATTACTATAAAAACCATAAAAAGTAATTTATAAGTAAATGCTATAAAAGGTAGTAATTATATACAAAACAGAATATATATTTTTGTGCGGAATAACCAAAATAAAAGATAACAAAATAAGTAGTTGAAAAACAATTAACAATGGGTTATTATAGAAACAGGCAATGGAACTAATCAGAGTTGTCTATGAGTATAACCAAATAGTGGGTTGATGTTTTCCGAGAGAGATCCGGATGTATCGGGCGCCGAAGAGGCAAGCTTTTATGTGTTGGTGGCACATTAGGAAGTGAAACTTTCAGGCAAAAGGACCGGAAAACGTACCACATTCTGAATCTTGTGCTGTATGATAAGTGTTCAGCAGACTAATTATCAGGGCAAAAGACAGGAAGGGCGGTTTAGGGCACAGAACGTGTTTTAAAGCGTCCTTTTTTACATTTGAAAATCCAGTGCCGGGAAAGGAGGAACGCATAATATGAACAGGGGAAATTATATTATCGTGACGAATAATCCGCTGGTGCTGGAGAAGCATGGGGAGACGCACAATGTAGTCTACAAAGATGTCTCCTATGAAGATGTATTGAGAGAGGTAAGAGACAGGATTCACGAAGGACACTCGATGTTAACGCATCCTTTATCGGGAAGTGTTAAGCCAAATGAAACACCGTATAAATCAATTATGATATCGGCGGAAAGGAGGGGGATAGACGAGGGTTCGGTCGCGCTGATCGAGAATGCCATACACGCCTGCGGAAAGTTTGAGTTCAAGTCGGACCGCTATCAGCCGGAAGTGTATGAGGATTTCAAGCTTATTGACTGTACCCTGATAGAAAGCGGGATGGCATCGGCAGATGCGCTGCGCTAGGCTTAAGGTACGCACACCGGCGGGCCTGCGCGGAAGGGAAGTCATTTAGAGAGGTTATAAAACATTGCAGTTTTAAACAATAATATCAAATATTTTAAAGGAGGGAAACTAAAAGTGAGATTAGAATTGGGACACATTTACATCAAGGATATCCAGTTCGCAGCAGAGTCTAAGATTGAAGACGGTATCCTTTATGTATCCGAGGAGGCTGCAAGGGCAGTTGCTCTTGAGGATGAGAAGATCAAGAGCGTATCATTTGACATCGCGAAACCGGGAGAGTCTGTAAGGATCACTCCGGTCAAGGATGTTATCGAGCCGCGTGTGAAGGTGGAAGGAAGAGGAGGAATCTTCCCGGGAGTTATCGCAAAAGTTGATACGGTAGGAGACGGCAAGACTTATGCCCTCAAGGGAATGGCTGTTGTTACCGCCGGAAAAATCGTTGGTTTCCAGGAAGGCATCATCGATATGACAGGCCCGGGAGCTGATTACACTCCGTTTTCACAGACACTGAACCTGGTTATGGTATGCGAGCCGGTTGACGGCATCAAGCAGCATGACTATGAGGCGGCAGTAAGATTCGCAGGATTCAGAGTAGCGACCTATATTGGGGAATTGGCGCGCGACCTGACTCCGGACGAGACAAAGGTTTACGAGACATGCACCATCAAAGAGGGTATGGAGAAATATCCGGACCTTCCGAGAGTTGCTTATGTGCAGATGCTCCAGAGCCAGGGACTTCTCCACGATACATATGTATACGGCGTAGACGCTAAGAAAATTGTTCCGACGATCATGAGCCCGACAGAGGTTATGGACGGGGCTATCGTATCCGGTAACTGTGTATCCGCATGCGATAAGAATCCTACCTATGTACATCTTAACAACCCGGTTGTCGAGGATATGTTCGAGCAGCACGGTAAGACGATTAATTTTGTCGCTCATATCATCACCAATGAGAACGTATATCTGGCGGACAAGCAGCGCTCCTCTGACTGGACGGCTAAGCTCTGTAAGATGTTAGACCTTGACGGCGCAATCGTTTCTCAGGAAGGATTCGGTAACCCGGATACGGACCTTATCATGAACTGCAAGAAGATTGAGGCTGAGGGTGTTAAGACCGTTATCATCACAGATGAGTATGCAGGACGTGACGGAAAGTCACAGTCGCTTGCAGATGCAGACCCGTCTGCGGACGCAGTAGTAACAGGCGGTAATGCAAATCAGGTTATTATCCTGCCGAAACTTGATAAAGTAATTGGAACTCTGGATTATGTGACAAAGATTGCAGGCGCAAGCGAGGAGACTCTCCGCGAGGACGGTTCTCTTGAAGTAGAACTTCAGGTGCTTACCGGTGCAACCAATGAGACAGGTTTCAATAAGCTGAGTGCAAGATAGGAAGGGAGGATAATAGAATGGCTAAATTAAAAGTAGTACACTACATCAATCAGTTCTTTGCACAGATTGGTGGAGAAGAAAAAGCAGATTATCCGGCAGAGATCCGTGTTGGCGAGGTTGTTGGACCGGGTATGGCATTGACACAGAAATTCGGCGAAGACGCTGAGATTATTGCTACTATCGTATGTGGCGATTCATATTTTAACGAGAATCTGGAAAAGGCAAAAGCGGATATCCTGGCTATGGTTAAAGAGCAGGCTCCGGACGTATTCGTGGCAGGGCCGGCGTTCAACGCAGGACGTTACGGTGTTGCGTGCGGTACGATTGCGGCAGCGGTTCAGGAAGAGCTTGGAATCCCGGCTGTAACCGGTATGTATGTGGAAAACCCGGGTGCAGATATGTTCAAGACCCAGGTTTACATCGTTTCCACAAAGAACAGCGCGGCAGGTATGAGAGATGCAGTGAATAAGCTTGCACCGCTGGCAGTTAAGGTGGGAAGAGGCGAGGCGATCGGCGCATCCTCACAGGAAGGCTACATCCCGAACGGTGTTCGTGTGAACTTCTTCGAGAAGGAAAGAGGCTCTAAGAGAGCGGTTAAGATGCTCCTTAAGAAACTGGCTGACAAGCCGTTTGAGACAGAGTTCCCAATGCCTGATTTTGACAGGGTAGAGCCGAATCCGGCAGTGAAGGATTTAGCGCACGCGAAAATCGCCCTTGTTACATCTGGCGGTATCGTGCCGAAGGGAAATCCGGACCACATCGAAAGCTCCAGTGCATCTCATTACGGTGAGTATGACATCGCAGGCGTTATGGACCTGACCGAGGAGACTTACGAGACCGCTCACGGCGGATATGACCCGGTATATGCAAATGAGGACTCAGACCGCGTACTTCCGGTTGATGTTCTTCGCGATATGGAAAAGGAAGGAAAGATTGGGGAGCTCCATCACCTGTTCTACACAACGACAGGAAATGGTACGGCGGTTGCATCTTCCAAGGCATTTGCGGCAGAATTCTCTGCAAAGCTTAAGGCAGACGGTGTTGACGCAGTAATCCTCACCTCCACATGAGGCACCTGTACTCGTTGCGGTGCAACGATGGTGAAAGAAGTAGAGAGAGCAGGAATCCCTGTTGTACATATCTGTACAGTAACTCCTATTTCCATGACAGTAGGCGCGAACAGAATCGTACCTGCTATCGCAATTCCACATCCTCTTGGAAATCCGGCACTGGATAAAGCAGAGGAAAAAGAACTCCGCCGTAAGATTGTAGAGAAAGCATTAGATGCGCTCACAACCGAGGTGGATGGACAGACGATATTTGACTAGATGAGTAGAGCACTTGGCGAGGTGTTTTCGAGCCTAGTGCGAACCATATCTGGCCACTTAGCGAGGTATTTCACGAGCTTAGTGGAGCAGATAGCACTTGAACAAAGTGTTGACATATTTTCACAAATTAAGTGGAATAAATGTCAAAACAATTAAGGAGAGTAACAGAAAAATGAGCAAAATTTATGATGTTATTGTTCTTGGTGCAGGTCCTGCTGGTTTGGCAGCAGGACTGTACGCAGGAAGGAGCCGTCTCTCGGTCCTGATCATTGAAAAGGGACAGGACGGCGGACAGATTGCGATTACAGACGAGATTGAGAACTACCCGGGGCAGATTGTTGAGGGCGAGTCAGGACCGTCTCTGATCGCGAGAATGACTGCACAGGCTGAGAAGTTCGGTGCAGAGAGAGTATCCGACACGATTAAGGAAGTATGCCTTGAGGGCGACGTTAAGGTGTTAAAGAGCGAGAAGGCAGAATACCAGGGCAAGAACGTGATCATTGCCACCGGCGCACACGCAAGGCCGATCGGATGCAAGGGCGAGGCAGAGTTTACCGGAAAGGGAGTTTCCTACTGTGCGACTTGTGACGCCAACTTCTTCGAGGACTTTGAAGTGTACGTTGTAGGCGGCGGCGATTCCGCTGTTGAGGAGGCAATGTACCTGACCAAGTTCGCAAGGAAGGTAACGATCATCCACAGGAGAAACGAGCTGCGCGCGGCGAAATCCATCCAGGAGAAAGCCTTCAAGAATCCGAAGATCGCATTTATGTGGGATTCTGTTGTGGAGGAAGTCGGTGGCGATGACATCCTGCAGTGGATGAAGGTCAAGAATGTAAAGACCGGCGAGATTACCACGGTTGAGGCTGACGAGGACGACGGAATGTTCGGCGTATTCGGATTTATCGGGACGATTCCGAACAGCAAGCCGTTCGAGGGCATCATCGATATGGATGAGCGCGGGTACATTAAGACCGATGACGATATGCACACCAACATCCCGGGCGTATACGCGGCAGGCGATGTCCGCATCAAGAGCCTCCGCCAGGTTGTGACCGCGGCGGCAGACGGCGCGATTGCGGCAGTCCAGGTAGAGCGCAGCATGTCGGACTACTTCTAAAAAAGATATAGCTTAAAAACGTTATATCTGACGGCAATGGATTTAGAAATGCCGGCGCTTATGCGCGGCGGTATATTCTATACATTTACAGGTAATTGCGAAACTCTAATTTGCCAGTGCCGAATTGTGCAACTTGTATATTCCATAAGCAGACCTTAGTTTACCGTCGGCACTTAGCTGCCGTATTTTGGCAGCTTATGTACCGCTACGGTAAACTTGGAGCAAAAGCGTGTCTGTGTTGGAATATACAAGTTGCACAATGACCCCGGCGAACACCTGGGTTTTGCAAACGCCTGTATACATTTATCAAGTAAGGAGGAGATTCCAATGTTAGATTTAGACAAGACCAATTTTGAGGCAGAAGTGCTTAAGGCAGAAGGCTATGTGTTCGTGGACTTCTACGGTGACGGATGTGTTCCGTGCCAGGCGCTGATGCCGAAGGTACATGAATTTGCAGACACCTACGGTGACAAGCTGAAATTCACGTCCTTAAACACAACAAAGGCACGTCGTCTTGCTATCGCACAGAAGGTTCTTGGACTTCCGGTTATGGCTATCTACAAGGATGGAGAGAAAGTAGAAGAACTGGTTAAAGATGACTGCACACCAGAGACAATTGAGGCGATGATTAAGAAATATATCTAATCAGATAGTTTCTATATCATATAATATCAATTTTTACAACAGTTCAGCCGTTCAGGATGTATGCATATGACCTGTGCATGCTTGCATGGTAAAGGCCATATGCATACATCCTGGGATGGGCGGGACGCCCATTTAGCGAGAAACGTAGCAGCGGTAGCTGCGGAGGAGCTGCTTTAAGCAGCGGTTTGGAGCTTGGCTGAACAAAAACAAACTTCAAATGAAAGGAGAAGAATAATTATGGCTATATTAGAAGGAAAAAAAGCAATAATTATCGGTGACCGTGATGGAATACCGGGACCGGCTATCGCTGAATGTGTTCAGACTGCCGGCGCAGAAGTAGTGTTCTCATCAACGGAATGTTTCGTCTGAACGAGCGCAGGCGCAATGGATCTGGAAAACCAGAAGAGAGTTAAGGAGTTTGCTGAGGAATACGGCGCAGAGAATTTAGTAGTAATTCTCGGTGCTGCAGAAGGCGAGGCTGCAGGTCTTGCGGCTGAGACTGTTACAGCAGGCGATCCGACTTTCGCAGGTCCGTTGACAGGGGTCCAGCTTGGACTCACGACATATCACGTATGTGAACCAGAGATGAAAGAAGAGTTTGACGAGGCAGTTTATGACGAGCAGATCAGTATGATGGAAATGGTACTCGACGTTGATGACATCATCAGTGAGATGAGCGCCATCAGGGACGAGTTCTGTAAGTTCTTGTAAACTTTGAATAAATTGGCTTAAAATGGGGCAGACCCGATGGTGACCCGCCGTGGGTCTGCCCTTTGAGTAGAGCACTTGGCGAGGTTTTTTCGCGCTAGTGGAGCAGATGAAACCTCGAATTATTAGAAAGGTGGAAAACCAATGAACAGTGTTATTAGAGGCGCAAGCTATGTATTGGCGCATACCCCTCAGATGGTGGTATATAATGGAACAACCCAGACGACTGAGCGGATCGTGAATCCGGAGTCTGAATATTTGAAAGAGTTAGAAAGCCATTTGCGTTCTTATGAGGAATGCGTGAACTACTGGCCGAACCAGGTATATATCGGAAATGCGACGCCGGAGGATCTTGCGGGCGTAGCGTTCCCTTACTATGACAAAGTAAAAGAGGGTGCCGAGAGGTACGGAAAGTACGGCGAGATCATGCCGGAGGAAGAGTTTATCCTTCTCGTACAGGCTTGTGACCAGTTTGAAGTTGTAAAAGTTGATAAAGAATTCGTAAGCGCACACAAGGCGGCATTGGCAGCAGACCCGATCATCACAGAGGATATCATTGCAAGGGTTGAGGACGGCGTAGAGCTTTCTGAGATCGAGGCGGCAGTGAAGGATGAACATGCGGAAGGAATCTATGTTGCTGGCAAGCTTGTGGCATGTGTGAAGAGAGCCCACGACATTGACGTGAACTTATCTGCACATGTTATGCATGAGAACTTGATGAGCAAGGCATCAAGCGTCCTTGCTTTATTATACGGCGTGAAAAATGCAGGAATCAGTAAAGACGATGTTGAGTATGTCATCGACTGTGCGGAAGAGGCCTGCGGCGATATGAACCAGAGGGGCGGCGGCAACTTCGCGAAGGCGGCGGCTGAGATTGCCTGCCTTAATAATGCGACCGGCTCTGACTCCCGCGGTTTCTGTGCAGGGCCGTCCCACGCCCTCATCGAGGCGGCGGCTCTTGTAAAATCCGGCGCGTACAAATGCGTGGCTGTTACAGCCGGCGGATGTACGGCAAAGCTTGGGATGAACGGAAAAGACCATGTAAAGAAAGGCCTTCCGATCTTAGAGGACTGTCTGGCTGGTTTCTGTGTAATCCTGTCTGAGAATGACGGTGTGAACCCGGAGATCAACCTTGACATTTTAGGACGCCACACGGTAGGAACCGGCAGCGCCCCGCAGAATGTTATCGGCAGTCTTGTTGCTGACCCGCTTGAGAGGGCAGGGCTTAAGATTACCGATATTGATAAATTCTCTCCGGAGATGCAGAACCCGGATATCACAAAGCCGGCAGGAGCAGGAGACGTTCCGCTTGCAAACTACAAGATGATCGCGGCGCTGGCAGTAAAACGCGGCGAGTTAGACCGGAAAGAGCTTGCATCGTTTACGACAGGACACGGCCTTACCGGATGGGCGCCGACACAGGGGCATATCCCGTCAGGCGTACCGTACATCGGATTTGCAAGAGAGGATATCCTTGCGGGCAAGATGAAGAATGCCATGATCATCGGAAAGGGAAGTCTGTTCCTTGGACGTATGACCAACCTGTTTGACGGTGTTTCCTTCGTGATCCAGGCAAATACAAAGGCAGAGTCGGAGCAGGCCGCAGGTGTGTCTGAGGAAGAAGTAAAAGGATTGATCGCAAAGGCTATGAAAGATTTCGCTGCATCCCTGATGGCAGAGTAAGGGGGTGGCGAGAGATGGCTAACAGTATTGAAAAGATGATTGCCGAGACCTTTATGCAGATGGCAGAGGGGCTTGAGACCGGGAGCTTTGGAAAGCGCCCGAAGGTAGCCCTTACCGGCATGGGCAGCGAGCACGGCGAGGAGAACTCTATGGCTGCTGCAGTGGAGGCTGCAAAAGACGGCATTGACGTATACTACATCGGAACCCTTGAGGCAGAGGGCGTGACAACGGTGAAAGTGGCAAATGACGAGGAAGGGCATGACCGCATGGAGGAGATGCTGAAAAACGGCGAGGTAGACGCTGCCGTGACCATGCATTTCCCATTCCCCATCGGCGTGTCTACGGTAGGGCGCTGCGTGACTCCGGCTACCGCAAAGGAGATGTACATTGCCAACACTACAGGCACATCAAGCACAGACCGTATCGAGGGCATGATCAAGAATGCTGTGTACGGGATTATCGCGGCAAAGGCTTGCGGCAAGAAGAACCCGACCGTGGGAATCCTCAATGTTGACGGCGCGCGCCAGACGGAGAAGGCGTTAAAGCAGCTTAAGGACAATGGCTATGACATCGCATTTGCAGAGTCCGGAAGGGCAGACGGCGGCTGCGTCATGAGAGGAAATGACGTGCTGCAGGCGTCGCCGGACATCATGGTAACGGATTCCCTCACTGGAAATATCCTGGTGAAGATGCTGTCCTCATTCAACACAGGCGGCAGCTTTGAGGCTACGGGCTTTGGCTACGGGCCGGGAATCGGCGAAGGCTATGAGCAGTTAGTGATGATCGTGTCAAGGGCCAGCGGCGCTCCGGTCATCGCCAATGCAATCCGCTATGCGGCGCAGCTTGTAAGAGGAAAAGTCTTCGAGGTTGCAAAGGAAGAATTTGCGGCGGTTAAGAAGGCGGGATTCAAGGAGCTGCTTGACGCGCTTAAGGCATCCCAAAAGCCGGCGGGAGCGGCGGAGGAAGTGAAAGAGCCGCCGAAGGAGATCGTGACGGCGCAGATTCCGGGAATCGAGGTCATGGACCTTGAGGATGCGGTGAAGGCGCTGTGGAAGATTAATATCTACGCCGAGAGCGGCATGGGCTGTACCGGGCCGATCATCCGGGTGTCTGAGGCGAACCTTGCGAAGGCGGAGGAAGAGCTTAAAAAGTGCGGGTATATGAGCTAGTGAATAAAGAATTAATGAGAAACGAGTAAGAGGCGTTCCAGGATATCGAAAAGATGTCCTGGAGCGCTTTTTACGCAATTGATAAAGGAATTGTTTCAATAATGCGTAAACGCCAAAAAGATCGCATGGCCTGAATGTTTACGGAAACTGGCACACTGGAGCCCAAATTCCGATCCATCAAAAATCGCAGCTTGCGTTTTCTCTGTCAGCAGCGCGGTATACCGACGGCGAGCACCCGTACATTTTCTTAAAAGACTTGGAAAAATAGCCGATATCATGGAAACCGCACTGGTCACAGATATAGGATATTTTCCAGGAAGTCGTACTTAATAATCCTGCGGCATACTGCAGCCTGTACTTATTCAGGTAAGTGACAGGCGAGGTCTTTAAAACAGTGCGAAAGCAGCGTATGCACTCGCTTTTGCTTACAGATGCGCTGGCTGCAATATCCTGAAGTGTGATGTCTTCAGAAAAATGTGATTTTATATATTCAAGCATTGCTTTTGACCGCTCAATACTGACCGCGCCCTTTTTCGTCCTTTTCGGTATTGACCCTGAGTTTTCCTGAAGGATCAGCAAAAATAATTTTGTCAATAAGAAACGCACATTAATCTCAAACCCGTCATCATTTCTGACGCATTCCATCCATGCCGAAGATATAAGGTTTACCGCACGTTTATTTTCAATATTGTCAAAAACCACCAGGGAAAGGGCAGGATTTAACTGGACAGGTAGAATGTATTTTCTCCAGAAGATATTGTCCATATCTCCCCCCGGCAGCCTTCCGTGAAAAACCAGAGAATCAACAATACAGCCTTCTGCGCCAATATTCTGTATTGCATGCAGGACGCCGCTGTTGATAAAAAAGCAATCCCCCTTTTTCAGGCACCGCTGGCTGTCCGGAGTCCTGATCATAACAGGATTCTCGCGGACAATGCCGATTTCGAACTCTTCATGCCAGTGCCACGGGTTGAATTTTCGGTTCAGGTCGTCATAATAACACGCAATCGGGAATTCCGCCGTTCCATGTTCTAATACTTCGTGCTTTTGCGTGTTGATAAAGGTATCTCCAAATGACAGCATAGCATTTCCTTTCTGGTCATATTTTCCCATTCATTGAATCAATAATACAAAAAATCTTTCTGCCCGTATGCTATTATGATGTTGGGGTCAAAAACCCCCATGATGCCACGGAGTGCTCCGCATTTTATGCTCCCGCAATCCTGAGAACGTTCAAAATCCGCCCTATTCGGGCTGCTTTTTTATGTTTTTGCGGGTCTCAACGTCATATATCGACATGCAAGCATGTCATATATGACTTTTGACCCTGGCGTTATTGTTATATTGTATCACAAAGAATACAAGAAAGGCAGGTAAATTGAGACGATGATAAAGGAAATGAGAGACAGCAAACAGATGCTTACCCTAGGAAGTATTTTAAGCCTGTTTGTTTTTGGATTGTTTGACAGCCTGAAAGGCTCCACAATATCCGCCCTGCTAGGGGAACTAAAATTCAGCTATTCGCTTGGCGGCGTTATTGTTATGGGGCAGTATGCAGGATATTTTGCCGCAACATTTTTAGCCGGAAGGATGCTTGATCACTTCGGGCATAAAATGACTTTGATATTTGCCGGAGCCTGTATGCTGGCAGGGGTAATGGGCTATGCCGCGTCTTCTGCACTCTTCCTGCTGTTATCATCCATATGTTTTATCGGCATGGGTCTTGGAACTCTGGAATTATCCGGGAGCAATATCATTACGGTATATTATCCGGAAAAGAAAGGCCGCTATCTGAATATACTGACAGCAGTTGCGGGTATCGGCGCGATTCTTTCACCGATGATCGTCAGCATTTTGTTCCGCAGAGGGCTATCATGGAGGATGGTATATTCTTCCGGAATAGTTGTTTTGCTGCCCGTTACCGTCTATTTCACGCTTATAAAAAGCCATGTGGCACACAGGAATAAGGAGGCTGGAAATGTCGTGAAAGAAACGATTGAAAAAAATACCTTGGCTCCCCTTTTCCGAAGTGATTTTCTCCTCATGTATACCGCCAATTTTTTATACATGGCAGCAGAAATGGGAATCGTGACGTGGATTGTGGAATTTTATAGAAAAGAAGGAACAAGCCTTTCTGAAAACAGCACAGGATTCTTAACACTGTTTTACATCGGCATGACACTGGGAAGATTAATTGGAAGTGTCTTCGTAGACAGGCTCGGACGCCGCGACAGCATGCTGTATGCATCCGCAGCGGCATTCGCCTGCATACTTGCCGGTATATTCGGACCGTCGGCATGCAGAGGATTTGTTGCGGTTTCAGGTGTGTTCTGTTCTGTCATTTTTCCTACGGCAACGGCTGTTATTTCCGGTTTCCCCGAAGGAGATTCCGGCAGGATCCAGGGGTTCTATTTTGCATGCGGAGGGCTTGGGGGCATGTTCGGGCCGTGGATGATGGGAATTATAAGTGACTGTCTTGGAATAAAGTGGGGCATGGTATTAGGAAGTGTTTTTCTTGCAGGAATATCCGGGTTATGTTTTAAAATCTGTGAAGCCGCCGGTATGAAGTAAAATATGAATGAAACTGATGATGCGTTCCGGAACAACAAAGGGGTGTTCCGGAACGCATCTTTTTATCTGTTTTCCCACATTTTATAATAGAAAAAGATGCAAAAAAATGGAAAATTATGGAAAAGAGGTACAGAGGTTATGGAATTGATTTTGGACATCTTTTGGGAGAGACAGAAGGCTTATATTGCGTGGAAACAGGCTGCATGCGCGGCGGCTCTTGCGCTTGTGTTCCTGGGACTTTATAACCTTGCGGGCAGTCAGCAGGATCTTGCCGGAAAATATCCGGGGGAGGCTGTGCTGCCGGGATACCAGGCTGTTGCAGAGCCGCTTACGGGCATGATCCCGCTGCCGGGGGAGGATACGGCGGCCAAAGAGAGTGCCGGCGGCCACCCGGAAGCGGGGAAACTAAAAGAGAGCGCCGATCTGGATGTGGCGGCGGGAAAGCAGAATTATGCGGTAAGTTACGGAGGCATGGAGGATGCGGGAAACAGGGAGAAGGCCGTTTCAAAAAGCCGCACAGGTGCAGTGCAGAAAGCTGCTTCTGAAAGCCGTATGGATGCAGTGCAGAAGGCAGAAAGAGGCATAGGAAAAGTGAATGGGCCGGCGCCTGTGCTTCCGGGCATGGAAAAAATTACCGGAAATACGGGCATCCTGACAGACAGGGAGGAGGAAGGAAGCCAGACCGGAGAGGACAGGAAGGAAAGCGCCGGGACGAAAGAAGATAAAAATGAATACAGCGGGATCAAAGAGCCGTCAGCCACGGTATGGGAGCGCTTCCCGGGCTTTCTTGCGGATGATAAAGGCCGTATTACAGGCTTTACAGATCCTTCGAAGTTTATGAAGGATAATTTTGTGGTGCTGCCGGTCCAGAGGGCATGTACCGGCATTGAAAAAGGCGCGTTTAAGGGGATTGAACCGGAGATTTTTGAGATCTATATCCCGGCCAACATCACGTATATCGCGCCCGGTGCATTTGATGTGCTGCCGAACCTGTATTACATCGAAGCGGCAGGAGAAAACAGTGTATTTTACAGTAAAGACGGGGTTTTGTACTACAAAAACGGGAAGGTGGCGGCGTATCCGGAAAGGCTTAAGTAAAATCTTGTAATATTTCATCATAAAATCTTCATTTTAATTTAAAAGTTTTTTCCTATACTTTTGCGCGAAAGCATATTATAATAAAACGGTGTGGATGATATAAAGGGAGTATAGTCGTTCATCGTGCAACCAATTGACATAATGAGGAGTTAGAAATATGGCTGGCAAGAAAAAGAACAAAAAGAGGGAAGAGTTCATCGAGGACATTGATGATTTTGATGATATCGGGGATATGGACGATATGGACGATATTGAGGAGGCTGTCAGGGAGATTTATGATGATGACCTGTCTTTTAAGGGCAGTCCGGATAAGAAGAACGGGAAAAGAAAGCGCAGGCGCAGGAAGAAAGGCGGTGCAGGTAAGACGGTGCTGATCTCCCTGGGCGTGGTTACGGCGCTTCTGGCTGCCGCTTATTTTGGAGTGGCGATGTATTTTAACAGTCATTTTATGTTTGATACGAAGATCAACGGCGTGGATTTTTCACTGAAGGATGTCAGCGAGGTGGAGAGCTACCTGAAGAAGCAGGTGTCGGATTACACGCTGACATTAGAGGAGTCGGATGGGAGCAGAGAGGTGATCAAAGGCTCAGATATCGACATCGAGTTTACTTCGGGAGAGCGCCTGCGGCAGCTTGCCGAGGGGCAGCCTAAGCTTCTCTGGGTGAAGTCCTTATGGGAGCCGACAGAGATTGAGGCGAAGGTCGGCGTTAAGTATGATACGGCTAAGCTTGATGCAGTGATCGGGAATCTGAAATGTATGGACAAGAAGAAGCAGAAGTCGTCGAAGAATGCCTATCCGGCTTTTAAGGATGGCAAGTTCGAGGTGGTGCCGGAGGTCATCGGGACGAAGATTGACGAAGAGAAGTTCAAGGCGGCTGTCACGAAGACCATCGACGGTTTCCAGAGCAATGTGAACCTCAGGGAGGAGGACTGTTATATCCTGCCTAAATATACGTCGGAGTCGGAGGAAGTGGCTGAGGCGGCGGAGAAGATGAACAGCTATCTGGGTGCCGAGATCACTTATGATTTCGGCTCGGAAAAAGAGGTTGTGGATGCCGCGGTCATCTCAGAGTGGATCAAGATCAACAAAAAAAAGATGAAGGTTTCATTTAACCAGGATGATGTGAAGGAGTTTATCAAGAGCCTGGCGGAGAAGTATGATACAAAGTATAAGGCAAAGAAATTCACGACGGCGGACGGCGACACGGTGAAGGTGGAAGGCGGAAGCTACGGCTGGCAGATCAACCAGGACGCAGAGTACGAGCAGCTCACGAAGGACATCAAGAAGGCGCAGGTTGTCACCCGGGAGCCGAAGTATACGAGTAAAGCTGCTTCCCATGGAGGCGCGGGAGTGGGCAATACTTATGCGGAGGTTGACCTTACGGACCAGCATATGTATTTTATCAAAAACGGCAAGGTCGTATTGGAGACGGACGTTGTTACGGGCAATCCCAATAAAGGGAATGCTACGCCCCAGGGAGTCTATACGCTGTCCTATAAGACAAGGAATGCTACCCTCAGGGGAGAGAAGAAGGCGAACGGGGAATATTCCTATGAGACTCCGGTGAAATACTGGATGCCGTTTAACGGCGGCATCGGCTTCCATGACGCTACATGGCAGCCTACTTTCGGCGGGGAAAGGTATAAAAGCCACGGCTCCCACGGATGTGTGAATATGCCGGAGGGAAAAGCGGCGAAGCTTTACGACCTGATCAGTGCAGGCATACCGGTAGTGTGCCATTATTAGGCAGAAAGCCGGGGGTTGTGCTGACCGCCTGATGGTATTACAGATTCCAGGATTCAGGATCCGGGGAACAGAATGATCATAGAAAAGGATAATCGCATGTATGAATTGCTGAAAACGGACGGGGCGGCGAAGCGCGGCAGGCTTATTACTGTGCACGGCATCGTTGAAACCCCGGTATTTATGAATGTGGGGACTGCGGCGGCCATCAAAGGCGCGGTTGCCACAACAGACCTTAGAGAGATCGGGACACAGGTGGAGCTGTCGAACACCTATCATCTCCATGTGCGCCCCGGGGATAAGGTGGTGAAAAGCTTAGGCGGCCTTCACCGGTTCATGGCCTGGGACCGGCCGATCCTTACAGATTCCGGCGGATTTCAGGTATTCTCGCTGGCAGGGCTTAGAAAGATTAAAGAGGAGGGCGTTTATTTTCACTCCCATATCGACGGAAGAAAGATATTCATGGGGCCGGAGGAGAGTATGCAGATACAGTCCAATCTGGCGTCCACGATAGCGATGGCTTTCGATGAGTGCCCTTCCAGTGTGGCAGACAGGGAGTATATGGAGCGGTCTGTGGACCGGACAACCAGATGGCTTGTGCGCTGCAAGGTAGAGATGCAGCGTCTGAACAGTCTCCCGGACACACTCAACCCGCAGCAGCTTCTTTTCGGAATCAATCAGGGCGGCGTGTATGAGGACATCCGTATCCGGCACGCCAGGGAGATTGCGCGCCTTAACCTTGACGGCTACGCGGTGGGAGGCCTGGCGGTGGGAGAGACCCACGAGGAGATGTACCGGATCCTTGATGCAGTTGTGCCCTATCTTCCTAAAGATAAGCCGACTTATCTCATGGGCGTGGGTACGCCGGAGAATATCCTGGAGGCGGTGGACAGGGGCGTTGACTTCTTCGACTGCGTGTATCCCAGCCGCAACGGCCGGCACGGCCATGTCTATACGGACCGGGGAAAGCTTAATCTGTTCAACGCCAGATATGAGCTGGATGAAAGACCCATCGAGGAGGGCTGCCAATGTCCGGCCTGCCGGAATTATTCCAGAGCCTATATCCGCCATCTGCTGAAAGCTAAAGAGATGCTGGGGATGCGTCTTTGCGTGCTCCACAACCTGTATTTTTACAACACGATGATGGCTGAGATCCGCGGAGCTATTGAGGCAGGGACGTATAAGGAGTATAAGGACAGAAAAATTGCCGGGATGAGGAGCAAAAGTACCTCCTGACTTTATAAAATATATATGAATTGCTAAATTTTACTTGATGAAACAGGTAATATTGTGTATGATAGCAATAGCGTTTAAATTTAGTAGGAGGAATGGATTATGTTCAGTTTAGCAGCGCAGAATGCAGCCGCACCCAGCGGTATTGTCCTGATTTTAGTTTATGTAGCTATTTTTGCCGGCTTTTATTTTATCTTTATGAGGCCCCAGAAGAAGGAGCAGAAGAGAGTCCAGGCGATGCTTGCGGACCTGGAGGTAGGTGATACCGTGCTTACGACGAGCGGTTTTTACGGCGTAGTCATCGATATCACTGACGGAGATGTGATCGTGGAGTTCGGAAGCAACAGAAACTGCCGTATCCCGATGCAGAAGGCAGCGATCGCGCAAGTGGAGAAAGCTGCGGCAGAGTAGGACAAGGCCCAGCGGTGACACAGATGTGGCAAGGAAGATTACGGAGAAGGATTTTCATACAGAAAGTCCTTCTTTTTAACTGTTTTTTAGGCAATCTGCTATTAGACAAGATATAACAGTTATGGTAAACTATGGATTTAAGGCAGCAATTGAAGAGATTGCAATGGATTCTATAAGATTAGATTATCATATGTAGGAGGAAGACTATGCTTAGAGATGAATTGAACAATCTTGTACAGAGGAGAAGCCAGAAGACGATCAGTGAAGCAGATGACCGGGAAATTTACGGCGCTCTGCTGGAATATACGAAGGAGAAGCTTGAACAGACACCGGCTATCCAGGGCAGTAAAAAATTATATTATATATCGGCAGAATTTTTGATCGGGAAACTTTTATCCAACAATCTGATCAATCTTGGCCTATATGATGAAGTAGCAGAGCTTTTAAAAGAGAATGGAAAAGATCTGGCGCATATTGAGGAGATTGAGCCGGAGCCGTCTCTTGGAAACGGGGGACTTGGAAGGCTTGCAGCGTGTTTTTTGGATTCCATCGCTACGCTGGGGTTATCCGGGGACGGAATCGGGCTCAACTACCATATGGGACTTTTTAAGCAGGTGTTTGAGAGCCGCAGACAGAAGGAAATGCCGAATCCGTGGATTGAGCCGGAAGGATGGCTTCGTGACACAGGCATTTCTTTTGAAGTGCCTTTTAAAGACTTCACACTGACATCCGTTCTTTATGATATCGATGTGGCAGGATATGAGAACGGAAAGAACAAGCTTCATCTGTTCGATGTAAAGGGAGTCGATGAAAGTATCATAAGGGATGGGATTTCCTTTGATAAAAAGGAAGTGGCGAAGAATCTGACGCTTTTCCTCTATCCGGATGACAGCGATGAGGCGGGAAATCTCCTTCGGATCTACCAGCAGTATTTTATGGTGTCAAGCGGCGCGCAGCTTATCTTAAAAGAGTGCGAGGAGAAAGGATACGAGCTTAGAAAGCTTCATGAACATGTGGCAGTCCAGATCAATGATACCCATCCGTCCATGGTGATCCCGGAGCTTATCCGTCTGCTGGTGCAGAAGAATATTGATTTCAACGAGGCCATAGAGATCGTGGAAAAGACTTGTGCCTACACGAACCATACCATCCTTGCGGAAGCGCTGGAGAAGTGGCCGCTCCATTATCTGGAGCAGGTGGCGCCTCAGATCGTGCCGATCATCAAAGAGCTGGATGTGCGGGTGAAGGCGAGATTCCATAATCCGGAAGTAGCTATCATCGATGTGCAGAACCGCGTACATATGGCGCATATGGATATTCATTACGGATACAGTGTAAACGGTGTGGCAGCGCTTCACACGGAGATACTGAAAAATTCCGAACTTAAGCCATTTTATGACATTTACCCACAGAAGTTCAACAATAAGACTAACGGTATTACTTTTCGACGCTGGCTCCTTCACTGCAACCATGAGCTTACCCGGTGGATTGGGAAGCATATAGACGGTTTCAGGAAAGATGCGGATAAGCTTGAGGGACTTCTTAAGATTGTGGATGATGAGGCGGCTCTTGATGAGCTGCTTGAAGTAAAGCATGAGAAGAAGAGGCAGCTCTCTGCGTACCTTAAGGAGACGCAAGGGTTAGCGCTTAATCCGGATTCGATCTTTGATATCCAGGTGAAAAGACTTCATGAGTATAAGAGACAGCAGATGAACGCATTGTATGCGATCTATAAATATCTGGAGATCAAGGCGGGAAGGAAACCTGCCACACCGATCACGATGATCTTCGGGGCGAAGGCGGCTCCGGCTTACCATATCGCCAAGGATATCATCCATCTGATCCTTTGTATCCAGAAGCTTACGGAGAGTGATCCGGAGGTAGCGCCGTACTTTCATGTAGTGATGGCGGAGAATTATAATGTCACGATGGCAGAGCACTTAATTCCGGCCTGCGATATCTCCGAGCAGATATCTCTCGCATCTAAGGAGGCATCAGGGACCGGCAATATGAAGTTTATGTTAAACGGTGCGGTGACCATCGGAACAGAAGACGGAGCGAATGTGGAGATCCATGAGCTGGTAGGAGATGACAATATCTATATCTTTGGTGAGTCCAGTGATCAGGTGATCGCACATTATAAAAACTATGATTACCGGGCGGCGGATTATTATATCCATGATGCGCAGATCAGGGAGCTGATCAATTTTATCATCAGTCCTGAGATGATGAAGATCGGGGAGCCTTATCATCTGCTTCGGATCCATGCGGAGCTGATCCAGAAGGACTGGTTTATGACTCTTCTTGATCTTAAAGATTATATCACAGCCAAGGAGCGGGCATACAAAGATTATGAGGACCGCAGGGCGTGGAGCAGGAAGATGCTTGTGAATATCGCGAAAGCAGGATATTTTTCTTCAGACCGGACGATTGCCCAGTATAATGAAGATATCTGGAAATTGAAGTAAAGTTTGCATCCGGAAACGGATGCTCTGTGATGACAGGAGAGATCTTGCTGTCCATGTAAGTATGGGTGGCAGGGTCTTTTTGTGATATGTATAATTTATCTAAAGCAGGGTTCTTATTTGTTAGGTAATATGTTAAAGTAAAAGAAAAAAGGAAATCGATGATAATGAAGAACTATGTAATCAAAGGAAATATCTGTTACAGCGAATCAAGGGAAGAGCTGTGTATAACAGAAAATGGCTATGCCGTGTGTGAGGACGGAAGGTGCGCCGGGGTGTATGACACACTCCCAAAAGAATATGAGACGCTGCCTTGCTATAATTACGAAGACAAAATAATCATCCCCGGGCTTGTGGATCTGCATGTACATGCGCCGCAGTATGCATTCCGCGGTATGGGCATGGATCTGGAGCTGATTGACTGGCTGAATACGCATACATTTGTGGAAGAGGCAAGGTACGGGGATTTGGAATATGCAGGAGAGGCATATGACATTTTCGCAGAGGACCTGAAAAACAGCGCAACCACGAGGGCATGCATTTTCGGGACTATCCATACGCAGGCGACGCTCCTGCTGATGGAAAAGCTGGAGGAGACGGGGATTAAGGCTTATGTCGGGAAAGTGAATATGGACAGGAACAGTCCAGAGTATCTGTGTGAGGAGAGTGCTGAAAAGTCGGAAAAAGACACGGAAGAGTGGCTGCTTAAAAGTCAGGGATTTAAAAATATAAAGCCTGTGCTGACCCCGAGATTTACCCCGTCATGTACGGATGAACTGCTGGAGAGGCTGTCGGGGCTGCAGAAGAAATACAGACTGCCGGTACAGTCGCATTTGTCTGAGAACCTGGGTGAAATTGAATGGGTGAAAGAGCTGTGCCCGGGTACGGCGTATTACGGAGAGACTTACGACCGCTATGGTCTGTTTGGGAACTCCTGCCCGACAATCATGGCCCACTGCGTCCACTGCGGGGAAGAAGAGACAGAGCTGATGCGAAGGCAGGGGGTATTTATCGCCCATTGCCCGGAATCCAACGCGAACCTCTCTTCCGGCGTGGCACCGGTAAAGAGGTATCTGGAAAAAGGGATGAAGGTAGGGCTTGGGACAGATGTTGCGGCAGGCTCCTCCCTGTCTGTCTTCAAGGCGATGGCTCTGGCGGTGCAGTGTTCCAAACTCAGATGGAGGCTTTATGACCAGTCGGTGCTGCCGCTGACAATGGAGGAAGTGTTTTTTATGGCGACAAAGGGCGGAGGAGAATTCTTTGGAAAAGTCGGGAGCTTTGAAGAAGGGTACGAGTTTGACGCAGTGGTGCTCGATGACAGTATGCTAAGACATCCTCGAAAGCTGAGCGCGAAGGAACGCTTAGAACGGCTGATCTATCTGGCCGACGAGCGCTGTATCGCGGCAAAGTTCGTGGACGGCCAGGTGATATTCCGGGAGAGTTAAGATGAGATTGAAACAGCAGTTGATGGAGATTATAGGGAAACCATCAGCGGATGGGGCGTGTGTATTACTTTATGGATTTCACGAGAATGTATATTGTCGGTGATTTTGAGATATTTGCGGAAATCCCGGAGTACTGCATCTCCATATGCGCGGCGAAGGACTGCAGGCTGCTTAAGATTCCGGCGGAGAGTTATATGAGCTGGATACGCCGCGATGAGAACGCGCTGTTTCTCCGAATGAAAAATATTATGGCTACGCTTACTTCCGAGCGGATAGTTGACCGGGAGTATATATTCATGAGCTGCACGGAAAGGCTGGCGGATTATCTGCTCAAATCGTACAGGAACGGAAAAAAGGACGGCTATATCTCGAATGAAAACGGAAAAATCATGCTTTCGCAGGAACAGTTTTTAAAGTTAAAACAATATAAAGAATAGGAAGGAAGGGTATTAGTATGAAGAAGTACAGACGTATATTTACGATTGTTGTGGATTCTCTTGGCGTAGGCGCGCTGCCGGACGCGGCGGATTACGGCGATGCAGGGACGGATACTCTGGGGCATATCTCCCAGCGGATGGATAAGTTTGTTATCCCAAACCTTACGAAACTCGGACTGGCGAACCTTCATCCCTTAAAGCAGGTGGAGGCAGTGAAAGAGCCGATGGGATATTATACATACCTTTATGAGGCAAGTACCGGGAAAGATACAATGACCGGCCACTGGGAGATGATGGGGCTTTATATTACAAAACCTTTTCAGACATTTACGGAGACCGGATTCCCTAAGGAGCTTATAGATGAGTTGTCACAGAGGACAGGGCGGACCATTATCGGAAATAAGAGCGCCAGCGGAACAGAGATTTTAGAGGAGCTGGCGGAAGAAGAGATTGCCACAGGGCATATGATCGTGTATACTTCGGCGGATTCCGTTCTGCAGATCTGCGGAAATGAAGAGACTTTCGGGCTTGAGGAGCTGTACCGGTGCTGCGAGATTGCCCGCGAGATCACGATGAAAGACGAGTGGAAGGTGGGGCGCGTCATCGCAAGACCCTATGTGGGAAAGAAGAAAGGGGAGTTTAAGCGTACGAGCAACCGCCATGATTACGCGTTAAAGCCTTACGGAAGGACTGCGCTCAATGTGCTTAAGGATGCCGGGCTTTCAGTGATATCGGTGGGGAAGATCTTTGACATCTTTGACGGGGAAGGGCTTACCGAATCCAATAAGTCCAAAAGCTCGGTACATGGGATGGAACAGACGATTGAGATTGCGAAAAGAGATTTTGAAGGGCTCTGCTATGTGAATCTTGTGGATTTTGATGCTTTGTGGGGGCACCGCAGGGATGTGGAAGGCTATGCGAAGGAGATTGAAAAGTTCGATGTAAAGCTGGGAGAGCTGCTAAAGCTTTTGCAGGAGGACGACCTTCTGATCATCACGGCGGACCACGGAAATGACCCGACCCATACGGGTACAGACCACACAAGGGAAAAAGTGCCGTTCCTTGCCTATTCCCCGTCCATGGAAGGGTGCGGGAAACTTAAGGACGCGGAGACCTTTGCGGTGATCGGTGCGACGATTGTCGACAATTTCGGGCTTGCTATGCCAGAAAGAACGATTGGAAGTTCTATGCTTGGAAAATTAAAGTAAACGAAAAAAGGAGTCAGGTAGTTTGTCAGCATCATGAGGGCATTGTTGGTTAGTATTGTTTCGCTATTTTAAGAAAGAGAGGATATATTTATGAAGAGAGAGGACATTTTAAAGCTTGTTGACCACACGTTGCTTGGGCAGGCAGCGACATGGGAGGAAATCCGGGGGATACTTGATGATGCCATAAAGTATGATGCTGCGTCCGCCTGCATCCCGGCATCTTATGTCAGGCAGGCGGCAGAGTATGTGGAGGGGAAACTTCCAATCTGCACCGTTATCGGATTCCCCAACGGGTATAGCACTGCGGCGGTAAAGGTCTTTGAGACGAAGGATGCGGTTGAGAACGGAGCCGAGGAGATTGACATGGTGATCAATATCGGGTATCTGAAAGACAAAAGGTATCAGGAAATTGAAGACGAGATCCGCCAGGTCCACGAGGCCTGCGGGGGGAAGATACTGAAGGTGATCATCGAGACATGCCTTCTCACGGAAGAAGAGAAGATCAAGATGTGCGAGATTGTCACGGGTGCGGGAGCGGAATACATCAAGACATCCACGGGATTTTCCACCGGGGGAGCTACGCTTGCGGATGTAAAGCTTATGCGGGAGCATGTGGGAAAGGATGTAAAAGTGAAGGCGGCAGGAGGCATCTCGTCCTTTGACGACGCGCAGGAGTTTGTAAAAGCCGGGGCAGACAGGCTCGGCACAAGCAGGCTGGTGAGGATCATGAAAAATACGGATTCGGGTTCCGGATACTAAGGAGAAAAATTGGTTATGAATGTATCGATGATCATTGAGATGGTGGGGTATACAGGCTCTGTCCTGGTCGTGGTGTCCATGCTGATGTCTTCGGTGGTAAGGCTCAGGGTGATCAATACAGTAGGGAGCGGTATCTTTGCTGTATATGCGCTGATCATCCATTCTTATCCGACGGCTCTTATGAACTTCTGCCTGGTGACCATCAATATCTACAATCTCATTAAGCTCGGCAGGAAGGAGCAGGCTCATGCCGACTATCTGAAGAAAATGGGGTTTGCCAAAGAAAAGGACAGATATGTTAAAAGGATAAATTGATGCTCTAAACTGTCATGCCCGTGACCGGGGATGGCAGTTCTTTTTGTTGTTAATGCAGGAAAATGTGTGGAGATTCCGGCGGCGAGATGTTATGATAGAAGAAAGGAAAATCGAAAACAGAGAAAAATGAAAAAGGAGGATGATTTTATGGGAACACCACATAATGGGGCCGAAAAGGGGCAGATTGCAAAGACGGTTTTAATGCCGGGAGACCCTCTGCGGGCAAAGTATATCGCGGAGACTTACCTGGAACATCCGGTATGCTTTAACGAAGTCCGGAATATGCTGGGATATACGGGAACTTACCAGGGGAAGGAGATTTCCGTTATGGGCGGCGGCATGGGGATGCCGTCTATCGGGATTTACAGCTATGAGCTGTATCATTTTTATGATGTGGAGAAGATTATACGGATTGGCTCGGCGGGGGCAATGCAGGATGATGTGGACGTGATGGACATTGTCATCGCCATGGGAGCCTGCACTAACTCCAACTATGCCGAGCAGTACGGGATTCCGGGAACATTTGCGCCGATACCGGACTATGGGCTTTTAGAGGGGGCGGTAGGAGCGGCAAGGAAGAGAGGGGCGAACGTGAAAGTGGGAAATGTCCTTTCTTCCGATGTATTCTATAATGACAGGGAGGATTTTAACGACCGTTTCCGCAGGATGGGCGTGCTGGCGGTTGAGATGGAGGCTGCGGCCCTCTATATGAATGCAGCCAGAGCAGGAAAGAAAGCCCTCTGTATCCTTACAATCTCCGACCATCTCTACAAGGAGGCGGCGCTCAGTGCAAAGGAGCGCGAGACCGGATTTAACCAGATGATGGAGATTGCGCTGGAGATTGCGTAGCGGATAGATGGTATGGCGTATGGCGGGCGGTGATTCTTTGAGGAAAATCAGGATAAGCAATGAGTTGATCTATGTGCTGGCGGTGGTTGTGCTGTCATTTGCCACAGCTATGCTGGCGGCAGCGGATATGGGGATGTCCATGGTGGTGGCTCCGGCGTATATCGTCAGTCTTAAAGTGGAATGTTTAACCTTTGGACAGGCAGAGTATATCGTGCAGGGGATGCTGTTTGTTCTTTTCTGCTTTCTGATGAAGAGGGTGAAGGTACTGTATTTTTTTGCTTTTGTGTCGGGGCTTGTCTATGGGGCGGTGCTTGATTTCTGGCGGATGGTGATCCCGCATTTTAATCCGGGGCTTTTTGCGCCCGGCACGCTTCCTTTTTCTGTCCGTATCATTTATTTTGTGATAGGATTTTTGTTGAATTCATTGGGGGTGGCTCTTTACTTTAAGACTTACTTTTATCCCCAGGTGTATGAGTTCTTTGTGAAAGGAATCAGCGGACACTTCGGGGTGGCGCTGCCGAAATTTAAAATTGGGTTTGATATGGGCTGTCTGGTGGCTGCGGTCGTCTTTTCCTTTGCCTTGTTCAGGGGAATCGTTGGGATCGGTGTGGGGACGGTAGTGCTGGCATTTTTAAACGGTCCTTTGATCGGTTTTTATGGGCGTTGGATGGATCGGCATCTGGATACATGGAACAGACTGGAAGATTTTTCTGGAAAATTTGACTGATAGGGGAAAGCCGGAAAGGCTTTGGGTGTCGGAGCCTGAGATATTGGGTCTGGGGCAGTTCTGCCCGTGAGGCGTACATATATATAGGAGAAAGAGACAGAGGGAGGTGCATGAAGTTGGTACAGGAAATGATCAGGAAAGCGTTTGATTCGCTGAAATATGCTTATACCCCGTATTCACACTTCAAGGTGGCGGCGTCGCTCCTTACGGAGGATGGGAAGATCTACACGGGGTGTAATATCGAGAATGCGGCGTACTCGCCGACGAACTGCGCGGAGCGGACGGCAGTTTTTAAGGCAGTGAGCGAGGGAGAGAGACATTTTCAGGCAATCTGTATCGTCAATGAAGATGCAGTAGGCAATCACGATTACTGCCCGCCCTGCGGAGTGTGCAGGCAGGTATTGATGGAGTTTACAGATCCTGAGAAGTTTCAGGTAATTCTGGCAAAGAGTGGAAATGAATATCAAGTGTATACGCTGGCTGAACTTCTGCCGCTGGGGTTCGGGCCGGGGAATCTTTGATCGGGTTTTGTTAAAAAGCCCGATTTTTCCTGAATTTGCATCAAGATTTCAGTAAATTAAAGTCTTGAAACATATACTAAAATAAGATATGATAAAAAACATAGGTTTTTGGATAAAGGAAGGAAGATAAAGATGAATCTGAATATTGGAGTGATAAAAGGCGACGGGATTGGGCCGGAGATTGTCACGGAGGCGATGAAGGTTCTTGACCGGACGGCAAAGATTTACGGTCATACCTGTGATTATACGCAGCTTTTGCTGGGGGGTGCGTCCATAGACGTACATGGAGTGCCGCTCACCGACGAGACCATTGCCGGGGCGAAGAAGTGCGATGCGGTGTTGATGGGCTCCATCGGCGGGGATGCGAAGACCTCCCCGTGGTATCAGCTTGAGCCGTCAAAGCGACCGGAGGCAGGGCTTTTGGCAATCCGCAAGGCGCTGAATCTCTTTGCAAACTTACGTCCGGCGATTCTCTACGATGAGCTTAAGGGCGCATGCCCGCTGAAGGAAGAGATTACGGAGGGCGGATTTGACCTGATGATCATGCGGGAGCTGACCGGCGGCCTCTATTTCGGCGAGAGAAAGACCGTTACGGAGGACGGGGTGCTGACCGCCTACGACTCCCTTACATACAATGAAAATGAGATTCGAAGAATCGCAAAGCGCGCCTTTGACATCGCCATGAAACGCGGGAAGAAAGTGACCAGCGTTGACAAGGCAAACGTCCTTGACTCTTCAAGGCTCTGGAGGAAGGTCGTTGAGGAGGTGGCAGCAGGTTACCCGGAAGTGAGCCTTACGCATATGCTTGTTGATAACTGCGCGATGCAGCTTGTAAAAAATCCGAAACAGTTCGACGTGGTGCTGACGGAGAACATGTTCGGAGACATTCTCTCCGACGAGGCCAGCATGGTGACAGGTTCCATCGGGATGCTGGCAAGCGCAAGCTTAAACGAGACAAAGTTCGGTCTCTACGAGCCAAGCGGCGGCTCCGCGCCGGACATCGCCGGAAAAGGAATCGCAAACCCCATCGCGACCATCCTGTCCGCAGCCATGATGCTCAGGTTTAGCTTTGACCTTGATAAAGAGGCCGACGCCATTGAATCCGCCGTAGCGAAAGTCCTGAAAGAAGGCTACCGCACCATCGACATCATGTCCGAAGGCAAGACCCAAGTAGGAACCGCAGAGATGGGAGACCTAATCGCATCCCACCTCGCATAAAATCCAGCATAACAGAAAAGTAGAGACACAACGGCGGAAAATATATTTGCCGAAGGCCGGACGACAGAATTTTTAATTGCCGGCCAGCGAACAGCTCAGACGGGAGCGTCATCCGAAGGAATCCCGTAAAAAGCGTCGGTACTTGGCGCGGTTTTTTCAAGCCTGGTACCGCTACGCTTTTTCAGAGCGAGAGCGCGGTGACGAGGATGATACTCCCGTCTGAGCGTCCGCATAAACCAACACATAAAAAAATTCAGGAGGAAAAACCATGAAAAGTGATACAGTTACAAAAGGAAAACAGCAGGCCCCCCACCGTTCGTTATTTAACGCGCTGGGCCTTACCAAAGAGGAGATGGAGCGTCCGCTTGTAGGCATCGTAAGCTCCTACAACGAGATTGTTCCGGGGCATATGAATCTGGATAAGATTGTGAATGCCGTAAAGCAGGGCGTTTCGATGGCGGGCGGAACCCCTATCGTGTTCCCGGCTATCGCGGTATGCGACGGAATCGCCATGGGGCATATCGGGATGAAATATTCTCTGGTGACCAGGGATTTGATTGCGGATTCCACGGAGGCGATGGCTTTGGCGCATCAGTTTGACGCTCTTGTGATGGTTCCCAACTGTGACAAGAACGTGCCGGGGCTTTTGATGGCGGCGGCAAGGATTAATGTGCCGACGGTATTTGTCAGCGGCGGCCCTATGCTTGCGGGGCGCGTACAGGGAAAGAAAACGAGCCTTTCCAGCATGTTTGAGGCGGTAGGCGCCAACGCGGCGGGAACTCTTTCCGATGAGGGGCTTTTGGAGTTCGAGAACAAGACCTGCCCGACCTGCGGGTCATGCTCCGGCATGTACACCGCCAACAGCATGAACTGCCTGACGGAAGTGCTCGGCATGGGTCTTGGCGGAAACGGCACGGTCCCGGCGGTTTACTCTGAGCGTATCCGTCTGGCGAAACAGGCGGGCATGAAGGTTATGGAAATGTGGGAGAAAAATATCCGCCCCCGCGATATTATGACGGAGGACGCCATACTGAATGCGCTGACGGTTGACATGGCCCTTGGCTGCTCCACCAACAGTATGCTCCATCTCCCGGCGATTGCCCATGAGATTGGCATGGATTTTGAGATTGATTTTGCAAACGGCATCAGCGAGAAGACGCCGAACCTCTGCCACCTTGCGCCGGCAGGCCCGACGTACATGGAAGACCTCAATGAGGCGGGCGGCGTGTACGCGGTGATGAATGAGCTGAATAAAAAGGGTCTGCTCCATACGGACTGCATGACCGTGACGGGAAAGACCGTGGGAGAGAACATCAAAGACGCGGTAAATAGAAATCCCGAGGTTATCCGGCCCATTGACAATCCGTATTCCGAGACGGGCGGCCTTGCGGTGCTTAAGGGCAACCTTGCGCCGGACGGGAGCGTGGTCAAGCGTTCCGCCGTTGTGGCTGAGATGCTTGTGCATGAAGGCCCGGCGAGGGTATTTGACTGTGAGGAGGACGCCATCGACGCCATCAAGGGCGGGAAGATTGTGGCAGGAGATGTGGTCGTCATCCGCTATGAGGGACCGAAAGGGGGTCCTGGTATGCGGGAGATGCTGAATCCGACTTCGGCAATCGCCGGTATGGGGCTTGGCTCCAGCGTTGCCCTGATTACGGACGGACGGTTCAGCGGCGCGTCCAGGGGCGCGTCCATCGGCCATGTATCGCCGGAGGCGGCGGTAGGAGGCCCCATTGCGCTGGTAGAAGAGGGAGATATCATTAAGATTGATATCCCGAATCTAAAGCTTGAGCTTGCGGTTTCCGACGAGGAGCTTTCTAAGAGGAAAGAGAACTGGCAGCCGAGAGAGCCGAAGGTGACAAGCGGATATCTGGCGAGATACGCGTCCATGGTGACTTCAGGAAACCGGGGAGCGATTTTGGAGATTCCGAAAAATTAGACAGAAACATGTTACTGTTCACACGGCACCGTGCACCACGCTGCACGGTGTCCGGCCAAAGAAGTAGTGGCTGCCGGGCATCCGGCCCCTCACCGAAGGTGACTTTAGATGGCCGGATGCCGTTACTGGAGCGCCCGCAGGGTGTGAACAGTAACAGAAACATAGAAGATAAAGGAGAGTTTAACGATATGCAGCTGACAGGGTCACAGATAGTTATCGAATGTCTGAAAGAACAGGGTGTGGACACCGTATTCGGATATCCGGGCGGTGCAATCCTCAATGTGTATGATGAATTATATAAGCACAGCAATGAAATCACGCATATTCTGACTTCCCACGAGCAGGGGGCGGCACATGCGGCGGACGGCTATGCGAGGGCTACCGGGAAGGTGGGCGTATGCTTTGCCACCAGCGGGCCGGGGGCTACGAACCTGGTGACGGGGATTGCCACGGCGTACATGGACTCGATTCCCATTGTGGCGATTACATGCAACGTGGGCGTGGCGCTGCTTGGAAAGGACAGTTTCCAGGAAATTGACATCGCAGGCATCACAATGCCGATTACCAAGCATAATTATATTGTAAAGGATGTAAAGAAACTGGCGGAGACCATCCGCAAGGCATTTGTCATCGCCAAGTCGGGAAGGCCGGGGCCGGTGCTTATCGACATCCCGAAGGATGTGACCGCGGAAAAGACAGAGTACCAGAGCGTCAAGCCCGGCGTGTACTGCCCTTCCTGGGAGGTGTGCGAGGAGGACATCGAACACGCCCTTGAGATGCTCAGCAAGGCGAAAAAGCCTTATATCTTCGTGGGCGGCGGCGCCGTGCTCTCGGGAGCCAGCGAGGAGCTTAAAAAATTTGCGGAAAAGGTGGACGCTCCGGTTACGGACAGTCTGATGGGCAAGGGCGCATTTCCGGGAACCGACAGGCGCTATACGGGAATGCTCGGTATGCACGGCACGAAGACTTCCAACTACGGGGTCAGCGAGTGCGACCTTCTAATTGTGCTCGGCGCCAGGTTCAGCGACCGGGTGACGGGAAATGCGAAGAAATTTGCGAAAAATGCGAAGATTCTCCAGATTGATGTTGACGCGGCGGAGATGAATAAGAATGTCCTCATCACCGAGGGCGTTGTAGGAGATTTGAAGGTAGTGCTCAGCATCCTGAATAAACGCCTTAAGCAGCAGAGCCACCCGGACTGGATGGAAAAGATCATGGATTATAAAGAAAAATATCCGATGACGTATCATCCCGAGATGCTTACCGGCCCCTTTGTGGTGGAGGAAATCTACCGGCAGACGAAGGGCGAGGCGGTCATCGTCACGGAAGTCGGGCAGCACCAGATGTGGGCGGCGCAGTTTTATAAATATACGAAACCGAGGACTCTCCTTACCTCAGGAGGGCTTGGTACGATGGGCTACGGCCTGGGCGCGTCTCTCGGGGCCAAGATGGGGATGCCGGAAAAAACGGTGGTAAATATCGCCGGGGACGGATGTTTCCGCATGAACATGAATGAGATTGCCACTGCGGTACGCCACAATATCCCGGTCATCCAGGTGGTGATAAACAATCATGTGCTGGGCATGGTGCGCCAGTGGCAGAACCTGTTCTACGGGCAGAGGTATTCGGCTACGGTGCTTAATGACGCGGTGGATTTTGTGAAACTTGCGGAGGCGATGGGCGCGGAAGGCATCCGGGCGTCAAGCCGTGAGGAATTTGCGGATGCATTTGCAAGGGCGTTAAGCCTTGGGAAACCGGTACTTATCGACTGCCAGATTGACTGCGACGATAAGGTGTGGCCGATGGTCGCGCCGGGGGCTGCGATTAGCGAGGCATTTGACGAAAAAGACCTGGAGAAGGATTAGCAGAAGGTTAAGGATGAATAGAAAGTTAGCGTACTGCCCGGAGCTTTCGGGCAGTATATTTTGGAAAATGGAGGAATAGATGATGGGCAGAGTGTACAATTTTTCGGCAGGACCGGCGGTTTTACCGGAGGAAGTGTTAAGGGAAGCGGCAGAGGAGATGTTGGACTACAACGGTTCCGGGATGTCTGTGATGGAGATGAGTCACCGCTCAAAACCTTTTCAGGAGATCATCGACGCGGCGGAGGTGGATATCCGCGGGCTGATGGGAATTCCGGACAATTATAAGGTGCTGTTTTTGCAGGGCGGCGCGTCCACCCAGTTTGCCATGATTCCCATGAATCTGATGAAAAACAGGGTGGCGGACTATATCGTCACCGGGCAGTTTGCGAAGAAGGCGTGCAATGAGGCGAAAAAGTACGGGAAGGTGAATGTGATCGCGTCCTCGGAGGATAAGACATTTTCCTATATCCCGGACTGCAGCGACCTCACGGTTTCGGAAGATGCGGATTATGTGTATATCTGTGAGAATAATACGATCTACGGAACCAAATACAAGGAACTTCCAAATACCAAGGGAAAGCCTTTGGTGGCGGACGTATCTTCCTGTTTCTTATCCGAGCCGGTGGAAGTGTCAAAATACGGGCTGCTCTACGGCGGAGTGCAGAAGAACGTAGGCCCTGCGGGGATGGCGATTGTTATCATCCGCGAGGATTTGATCCGTGAGGATGTGCTGCCGGGAACGCCTTCTATGCTGACCTACAAGATCCATGCAGACGCGAAGTCTCTTTATAATACGCCGCCGGCATACAGTATCTATATCTGCGGCAAAGTGTTTAAGTGGCTGAAACGGCAGGGAGGGCTTGCGGCCATGAAGGAGCGCAACGTAAGGAAGGCAAAAATCCTCTATGATTATCTGGATGAGAGCCGCCTGTTTAAGTCCTCGGTGAATCCGAAAGACAGGTCTTTGATGAATGTTACTTTTGTGACGGGCGATGCGGAGCTTGACGCGAAATTCGTGAAAGAGGCGAAGGAGGCCGGCTTAGAGAGCCTTAAAGGGCATCGCAGCGTGGGAGGAATGCGCGCGAGCATCTACAATGCCATGCCGATAGAGGGCGTGGAGGCGCTTGCGGCGTTTATGAAAAAGTTTGAGGAGGAGAATCTGTAATTATGTATAAATATCATTGTCTGAACCCAATCTCTCATGTGGGAACAGAGCAGTTTACGGAAGAGTATGTGCCGGTCAGCACGATGGATAAGGCAGATGCCATTCTGGTGCGAAGTGCTGTCATGCATGGGATGGAATTTGGTAAAGATTTAAAGGCTATTGCGAGGGCAGGAGCAGGTGTGAACAACATCCCCCTTGATCAGTGTGCGGAGGAAGGAATCGTTGTCTTTAACACGCCGGGGGCCAATGCCAACGGAGTGAAAGAGTTGGTGATCGCCGGGATGCTCCTGGCATCAAGAGATATTATCGGAGGTATCAACTGGGTACAGGAGAATGAAGAAGACGGCAATATCGCCAAGGATGCGGAGAAGGCGAAAAAGTCTTTTGCAGGCTGTGAGCTGGAAGGGAAAAAGCTTGGTGTCATCGGTCTTGGTGCGATCGGTGTGCTGGTAGCCAATGCAGCGACGAACTTGGGGATGGAAGTCTATGGTTTTGACCCTTATGTGTCCGTTGAATCTGCATGGCGGCTGTCCAGAAGCATCCGCCATGCAAAGACAGTAGATGAGATCTACCGTGACTGCGATTATATCACCATTCATGTGCCTGCCATGGAGAGCACAAAGGGGATGATTGATAAGAATGCCATCGACCTGATGAAAAAGGATGTAGTGGTGTTGAATTTTGCAAGGAATGTGCTGGTAGACGAGGAAGCGATGGTTGATGCGCTGATCAGCAGAAAGGTGAAGCATTATGTGACGGATTTTCCGACACCGGAGATTGCCGGAGTGAAGGGCGCGATCGTTATCCCCCATCTCGGGGCGTCCACGGAGGAATCGGAGGACAACTGCGCGAAGATGGCGGTGAAGGAGATACGGAATTTCCTGGAGCATGGAAATATCCGGCATTCCGTCAATTATCCGGACTGCGATATGGGTTACCGGGGCGAGAATACGAGGATTGTCCTTCTTCATCACAATGTGCCGAACATGATCGGGCAGTTTACGAAGATCTTAGCGAAGGACAATATGAATATCGCCGATATGACGAATAAGAGCAAGGGCGGGTACGCTTATACGATGATTGATATCGACTCCGAAGTTCCGGATGGGGTGGCGGACGATCTGCGGGCAGTAAATGAAGTGCTGAAGGTGAGAGTCATCCGGTAATTTTCGCGGCGGCAGATGTAAGGTAAGTACCTTAAAAAAAACATAATAATTGTAATAATTACGTCAGAAATATTCAACAATTATTAAGAAAAGTTTTTTGACTGTTCATTGCGGATTTTGTCGAAGTAATGTATACTTGATTATGGTAGTTTATATGGATACCAGTGGGGGATATTACTGATGACTGATAAGAGGATGCGTAAGATACAAGAATTAAAAAAGCACCGTATAAGGGCAAGGAGACTCCATCTTGCACTTGCTGTTTTCGGTGTGTTTGCAGTAATTTTTTTAGGGGTTAAGACCGTTTCCTTTTTCCAGGGGCTGACCGCGGCGGTGGTAGAGCTCTCCGTGCAGAATGTGGAGATCATCCAGGGAGAGGCGATGCCGTCTTTTCTGGCGGACGCAAGGCTTGTACGGAAGGGCGGCAAGGTACTGGATAAGAAGAGCAAATATACGGCGGCAGACTTTGTGAACGACTTAAAGAGCGGGAAGGGATACACCCTTTCCTGCAAGGGAGACCCGAATGTGGAAGGCTCCTATCAGATCAAGGTGGTGCTAGAGGACGCCATCGCGAAGAAGGTCGGGAAGGACTGGAAGAGACTTCTTGACTTTACGGTAAAGAACGGAAGCTTCGTGGTGAAGAATGCGGTAGGCGCATGGGAGGGAGACAAGTTTAAAAAATATGATAATTCCTATGTGCAGAGTGATTTTATCGAGTCAAAGGCGAATACCTATTATCTTGGCAAGGACGGCGTGAAGGTGACCGGCTGGCAGAAGATCAAGGGTAAGCGTTACTATTTTGATGAAAACGGCGCTATGCTTAAGAATACATGGAAAAAGCACGGCGACGATAAATATTACCTCGGTAAGAACGGTGCGGCGGTGACCGGATGGACGAAGATCAAGAAGGCGACGTATTACTTTACCGCAGACGGGAAGATGGCGACGGGCGATGTGAAGATGGGGCTGGCGCTCTGTTCCTTTGACAAGGATGGGAAGCTGGTGTCGAAAAAGGACGCGCAGATCGATCCGAACCAGCCGATGGTCGCCCTTACCTTTGACGACGGGCCGGGCAAGCGCACCGGGGAGCTATTGGACGCTTTTGAAAGGTATAACGCCCATGCTACATTTTTCATGCTCGGGCAGAAGGTGCCGTCTTATGAGGCTGAGGTCAGGAAGATGAAGGAGATCGGCTGTGAGCTTGGAAGCCATTCCTACGACCATACGAACCTTGTGTCGCTGGACGGCAAAGGCGTGAAGAAGCAGATGACCGACACGAATAAGAATGTCAAAAAGGCAGTAGGAAGCGGTGTGACGGTCATGCGCCCGCCTTACGGCGCGATCAGTGACACTGTGCGCGAGAATGTGGGCTACCCTATGATCTTGTGGAACATTGATACGCTGGACTGGAAGACAAGGAACGCAAAAAAGACGATCAATACCGTGATGAAGAATGTAGGAGACGGGGATATCATCCTGCTCCATGATATTCATACAGAGAGCGTGGATGCGGCGCTCAAGCTCATCCCGAAGCTTCAGGAGGCAGGATATCAGCTTGTGACAGTGTCCGAGATGGCTAAAGCCAAGGGAGAGACGCTGGAAGACGGCGGAAAATATACTGACTTTACAAAATAAAAGCAAAACCCCGGTGATTCTTTGCGATAAGAAGACAGATCTTACCGCGAAGATGCGCCGGGGAATTTTTATATCTTACGGTTATGTTCTTCCAAAAGCCGGTGGATCTTGTCCGTCGGGACCATGACAGAGCTGATCGGGATATCATGATTCAGGGAATCGATGATGAGAGCCATGAATTTGCTCATATCAGCGGTCACAAAGTACGGCTTTTCCTTCGTGCAGGGCGGAAGGTAAGTGAGATTGGTGACGATCACGCGGTCGATGTAGCCCTTTTCATAATATTCATCGAACTTATCAAAGCCGTCGGTGAAAAGGCCGAAGGTCGTGCAGACAAACACCCGTCCTGCTCCCCGCTCCTTGATCTGCTTTGCCACGTCAAGCATGCTCTCGCCGGACGAGATCATATCGTCGATGATGATGACATTTTTTCCGGCAATATTATCCCCGAGAAACTCATGGGCTACGATGGGGTTCTTCCCGCCGATCACCTGGGAGTAATCGCGGCGCTTGTAAAACATCCCCATGTCCACACCGATGACGTTGGAGAAATAGACAGCGCGGTGCATAGCGCCCTCGTCGGGGCTGATGATCATCAGGTGCTCTTTGTCCACCACAAGATCTGGCTCGGCGCGAAGGAGCGCTTTCATAAACTGGTAAGCAGGGCTGAAATTATCAAAGCCCTGGAGCGGGATCGCGTTCTGTACCCGCGGGTCGTGGGCGTCAAAAGTAATGATGTTGTTAACGCCCATATCCACCAGCTCCTGAAGGGCAAAGGCACAGTCTAAGGACTCGCGCTTCGTGCGCTTGTGCTGGCGGCTCTCATAGAGGAACGGCATGATCACATTGACCCGGTGGGCCTTCCCGTTAGCCGCCGAGATGATCCGCTTCAGATCCTGGTAGTGGTCGTCGGGCGACATGTGGTTGAGATGCCCGTTCACCGTATAGGTCAGGCTGTAATTGCATACATCCACCATAACAAAAAGATCCGCTCCGCGGATGGACTCCTTAAGAAGCCCTTTTGCCTCTCCGGTCCCGAAGCGGGGACAATGGCAGTCGATCAGGTAATTGTCCTGCTTGTAGCTGGAAAAAAGAGGTGAATTTAAAGAAGTGTGGAAGGTTTCCTGGCGGAATCTCACGATATAGTCGTTCACCTTTCTCCCGCGTTCCAGGCAGCTTTCCAGTGCTGCGATCTTAAGCGGAGCTGTCGGCAGGGCAGTCTCCATTTCTTTTATATCATTTGTCATAAATCTTCTCCTGAATATAAAGTGATAACAATATCATAGCATTATTTGGGGGGCGAGGTCAATGTTTTGATTGGACTATTTTACCTATATGCGCTATACTGGTTATTGTAAACAAAGCTTTGACCTGTACGGACGGCAGGTTTGTCCGTGGGCGGTAATGGTATGCGAGGAAGGAAGAGGATTTTTTGATGAAGCATGAGCATGTGATAAAGGAAGTTTGTCCGGGAAGTATTGCGCAGGAGATGGGGATTGAACCGGGAGATGTCCTTTTGTCCATAGACGGCAATGAGATTGAGGATGTATTTGACTATCATTTTTATGTCAATGACGAGTATATCACGGTCCTGATCCGGAAACCTTATGGGGAAGAGTGGGAGCTTGAGATTGAAAAGGATGACGAGGAAGATCTGGGGATAGTGTTCGCCCGGGGGCTTATGGATGAGTACCGATCCTGCCGGAATAAATGTATGTTCTGCTTTATCGACCAGATGCCCCGGGGGATGCGTGATACGCTGTATTTTAAGGACGACGATTCGAGGCTTTCTTTTCTCCAGGGTAATTATGTCACGCTGACGAATATGAGCGACCATGACATTGAGCGGATCGTGCGTTACCATCTGGAGCCGATCAATATCTCCTTTCATACGACGAACCCTGCTCTTCGGTGCAGGATGTTAAATAACCGGTTCGCGGGGGATGCCCTTTTAAAGGCGGACAGGCTTTTTGCCGCCGGCATCCGCATGAACGGGCAGATCGTGCTGTGCAAAGGGATCAATGACGGGGAGGAGTTAGAGCGCAGTATCCGGGAGCTGTCCCGCTATATTCCCTGGCTTGAAAGCGTGTCGGTGGTTCCCGTAGGGCTGACCAGATACCGGGAGGGATTGTATCCGCTGAAGCCGTTTACCAGGGAGGATGCAAAAGAGGTGCTTGGGATCATCCACAGATGGCAGGAAAAGCTTTATGAGGAGAGCGGTACTCATTTTATCCATGGGGGCGATGAATGGTATACGCTGGCGGAGGAAGAGCTTCCGGAGGCAGAGCGGTACGACGGGTATCTCCAGCTTGAGAACGGCGTCGGCATGCTGAGGCTTTTGATGGATGAATTCGCGGAGAGCTTAGCTGAACTTCCGGGAGATAAGACGGCACGGGAAGTGTCCATAGCCACTGGAAAGCTTGCGTATCCCTATATCCGCAGGCTCGCGGAAAAGCTTATGGAAAAATATACGGGCACGATGATCTACGTCTACGCCATCGAAAATAAGTTTTTCGGGGAGATGATCACAGTGTCCGGCCTGATCACCGGGCAGGACTTGAAAGAGCAGCTTACGGGCAGGAATCTGGGGGATAAGCTTTTGCTCCCGTGCAATATGTTCCGCAGCGGCGAGGAAGTATTTTTGGATGATATGACGCTTACAGAGCTTGCCAAGGCTTTACAAGTGCGTGCAGATATTGTAAAATCAAGCGGACAGGACTTTATTGAAGCGATAATAGATTTGTAAATGAGGAGATAGATGATGAGTAAACCAGTAGTTGCGATTGTGGGAAGGCCGAATGTGGGAAAGTCCACGCTGTTTAATGCGCTGGCGGGAGAAAAGATATCGATCGTAAAGGATACGCCGGGGGTGACGAGAGACCGTATTTACGCGGATGTATCGTGGCTTGACCGAAATTTTACGATGATCGACACGGGAGGCATCGAACCGGACAGCAAGGATATCATCCTGTCGCAGATGAGGGATCAGGCGCAGATTGCCATCGACACCTCGGATGTGATCGTATTTATGACTGATGTGCGCCAGGGGCTGATCGACTCGGACTCCAAGGTGGCGGACATGCTGAGGCGTTCCGGGAAGCCCGTCGTCCTTGTGGTGAACAAGGTGGACAGCTTTGAAAAATATATGCCGGACGTGTACGAGTTCTACAACTTGGGCATCGGGGAGCCGGTTCCTGTATCGGCGGCGTCCCGCCTTGGTATTGGGGACATGCTTGATGAGATCATCGCTCATTTTCCAGAAAAAGATGAGGAGGAAGAGGAGGATGAGCGCCCGAGGATTGCCATCGTAGGGAAACCGAACGTGGGGAAATCCTCTATTGTCAATAAGCTTCTCGGCGAGCAGCGGGTGATCGTATCGGATATCGCGGGGACGACAAGAGACGCCATCGACACAGAGATTGTGCACGACGGGCGGGAGTACGTATTTATCGACACGGCGGGCTTAAGAAGAAAGAGCAGGATCAAGGAAGAGCTGGAGCGCTACAGCATCATCCGTGCGGTGACGGCGGTGGAACGCTCAGATGTGGTGCTTGTGGTGATCGACGCGGCGGAAGGGGTGACAGAGCAGGATGCCAAGATTGCCGGGATTGCCCATGAGCGGGGCAAGGGGATCGTGATCGTGGTGAACAAGTGGGATGCCATTGAGAAGGATGACAAGACCATGAAAAAGTATGAGAATGAGATACGCCGCGTCCTTTCTTTCATGCCCTATGCGCAGATCATGTATGTGTCCGCCGAGACGGGGCAGCGCTTAAATAAGCTCTATGACGTTATCGATATGGTGATCGAAAACCAGACGCTCCGTGTGGCGACAGGCGTCCTCAATGAGATCATGATGGAGGCAGTGGCTATGCAGCAGCCGCCGTCTGATAAGGGGAAACGGCTCAAGCTCTACTATATCACCCAGGTATCGGTGAAGCCGCCGACCTTTGTGATCTTCGTCAATGACCGGGAGCTGATGCATTTTTCCTATACCAGGTATCTGGAAAATAAGATTCGGGAGGCATTTGGGTTTAAGGGAACCTCACTGAAGTTTTTCATTCGTGAGAGAAAGGAAAAGGAGCGGTAATTATGGAAAGAATTATCTGTGTATGTATCGGGTATGCTTTCGGACTTCTGCAGACAGGATATATCTATGGGAAGATCCACCATGTGGATATCCGCAAGCAAGGGAGCGGCAATGCAGGGACTACCAACGCTCTTCGGACGTTGGGGTGGAAAGCAGGGGTGGTAACGCTCTTAGGCGACGCTTTTAAATGTGTGTTTGCGGTTATCGCGGTGCATCTGCTCTATAAGAACAGCCGTGCAGATATCCTGCCGCTGCTTTCGATGTATGCCGGAATGGGTGCAGTGCTCGGGCATAATTACCCGTTTTATATGAAGTTCAAGGGCGGTAAAGGGATCGCGGCGACAGCCGGGCTGCTTCTGAGCACTACGACGCCGGTGATGGTACTAATCTGCCTGGTGGTATTCGTCGGCCTTGTGGCGGCGACGCGCTATGTATCGGTAGGCTCGCTCGTTGTGGTGATCATCTATCTTCTGGAGATTGTCTACCAGGGACAGATGGGAGCTTACGGGATGGCGGAAAACTATCTTTATGAGATGTACGGGATCGCGGCGTTTCTGATGCTTCTGGCCTTTTATAAGCACCGGGAGAATATCAGGCGGCTGCTTAAGGGGACAGAGAACAAGATCAGCGTGGGAAAAAATAGGAGCAGATAAATATGTAATAAGAGTAAATCAAATGCGGACAAAATAAGTTATGTCAGGAGGAGGTTTTTGTATGGCAAATGTAGGTATCATGGGAGCGGGAAGCTGGGGGACTGCACTGGCGCTCCTGCTTCACAGCAACGGACATCAGGTGACGGTATGGTCGATCAGCGAGGAGGAGGTAAAGATGCTTTCCGAGGAGCGGGAGCATAAGAGCAAGCTTCCGGGAGTTCCTATTCCCGAGGATATGGCGTTCACCAGCGATATGGAGGAGACGGTAAAGGGAAAGGATTTTATCGTCATGGCTGTGCCGTCTCCATTTACGCGGAATACGGCGCGGGGGATGAGCCCATATGTCACGGACGGGCAGATCATCGTCGATGTGGCAAAGGGAATCGAGGAGAGTACGCTGATGACTCTCTCCCAGCAGATTGAACAGGAGATCCCGAATGCGGACGTGGCGGTGCTCTCCGGGCCAAGCCATGCGGAGGAGGTAGGCCGCGGACTTCCTACGGCGGTTGTCATCGGGGCAAAGACGAAGAAGACGGCCGAGTATCTGCAGGAAGCATTTATGAATCAGGTGTTCCGCGTGTATATCAGCCCGGACAGGCTTGGCATGGAGCTTGGCGGATCCCTTAAGAATGTCATCGCCCTGGCGGCCGGTATTGCCGACGGGATGGGATACGGCGATAATACGAAGGCGGCGCTGATCACGAGAGGTATCGCGGAGATTGCCCAGCTCGGCGTAAAGATGGGCGGAGCCATCGAAAGCTTTACCGGGCTTACCGGGATCGGAGACCTTATCGTTACCTGCGCCAGCGTCCACAGTCGGAACCGGAAGGCCGGGTATCTGATGGGGCAGGGGAAATCCATGCAGGAAGCCATGGATGAGGTAAAGATGGTGGTGGAGGGTGTTTACTCCACAAAAGCGGCAGTAAAGCTTGGAAAGATGCATGATGTGCCGCTTCCGATCGTCAGCAAGGTCAATGATGTGCTCTTCGCGGGGAAGGATCCGAAAGAGGCGGTGAACGAGCTGATGTTAAGAGATTCCAAGGCGGAGCACCTGGCGATGCCGTGGAAGGAAGAGTAAGAATCAGGAGCGGTCAGTAAGGCGGTCCTGTGACAAAGATTTACAGGAAAATAAGTTCTAAAAGAATTGCCCCCTTGCATACACTGTTATCAGCAGAACAAGGGGGTATTAGAATGAATACGTTTCAATTATACAAGGATATCAAGGCTCGGACAAAGGGTGAAATATACATAGGGGTAGTAGGGCCGGTGAGGACCGGAAAGTCTACGTTTATCAAACGGTTCATGGATGTGCTGGTGCTCCCGCATATGGAGGATGAACATGGGAAGGAGCGGACGAAGGATGAACTTCCGCAGTCGGCGTCCGGGCGGACGATCATGACCACCGAGCCGAAGTTCGTGCCCAAGGAGGCGGCAGAGATCAAGCTGTCGGACGATGTCCGGGTGAAGGTGCGGCTCATCGACTGCGTAGGCTATATGGTGGAGGGTGCCTCCGGCCACGTGGAAGGGAACGGTGAGCGGATGGTGAAAACGCCCTGGTTCGACTACGAGATTCCTTTTACGAAGGCGGCGGGCATCGGGACGAGAAAGGTCATTCACGACCACGCAACGATAGGTATCGTGGTGACTACCGACGGAAGCATCGGAGAGATTGAAAGGGAGCATTACCGGGGCGCGGAAGGCCAGACGATCAAAGAGCTGCAGGCGATTGGAAAGCCTTTTGTCGTGCTGGTGAATTCGGTAAAGCCATACGGCGATGACGCAAAGAAGACAGCAGCGGAGATTGAGCAGGAGTACGGCGTTAAGGCAGTGCCGGTAAACTGTGAGCAGCTAAAGGAAGATGATATCTATAAAATATTAGAAGAAGTCATGTTTGAATTCCCTGTCTCGGAAATCCAGTTCTTTATCCCCAAATGGGTGGAGATGCTCCCCAGGGACCATGCGATCAAGCAGGATATCCTGGGGCATATCCGGGATGTGATGGAACAGATGAGCGAGGTCCGCGATGCGGCTAAAGGGCTTAGCCTGCCGGACAGCGCTTACATAGACGAAATGAAGATTGACCATATCGGGATGGACGACGGCTGTGTGAAGGTGCGCATCGGTGTTGCGGAAAAGTTCTACTACCAGATGTTAAGCGACCTTACGGGAATGACCATCGCAGGGCAGTATGAGCTTATCGCCGCCATGAAGAACCTGTCGGAGTTAAAGACCGAATATGAGGACGTTAAGGATGCATTTGCCTCCGTGCGGATGAAAGGCTACGGCATGGTAAGTCCCAAGAAGGAAGAGATCACGCTGGATGAGCCGACCATCATCAAACAGGGGAACAAGTATGGGGTGAAGATCCATTCCCAGGCGCCGTCTATCCATCTGATCCGCGCCAATATCGAGACAGAGATTGCGCCGATCGTAGGAAGTGAGCAGCAGGCGCAGGATCTCATCGACTATATCAAGACCATGAGCGATACCGAAGAGGGAATCTGGGGCACCAATATCTTCGGCAAATCCGTGGAAGATCTGGTGACCGACGGGATGCGCAATAAGATGCTGTCCATCAATGACGAGAGCCAGGGGAAACTGCAGGATACGATGCAGAAGATCGTCAACGACAGCAATGGCGGGATGGTATGCATTATCATATAAAACAAAAGGTGAGGGCATTGCAGGATTATCTGGCAGGATGATCGGCGATGTCCTTTTTTTGAGGCAGACACTAAATTTGATAAATCATTTAATCATTGAATAAATCCCTGATAAATTGTGTACATTATTTGGAAGTTCTGCTATAATTATATATTAGTTAATAGAAGGTGTCGGGATAAAGATATATTTCCCGGACGGCTGAGTAAGGAGGATACGCAATGTTAAAAGGAAAGATAGCTGTTGTAACAGGCGGTACGAGAGGAATCGGATTTTCTATCGTAAAGAAATACCTGGAGAACGGAGCGAAAGTGGTTCTGTTCGGCTCCAGGGCAGAGACGGTGGACAAGGCGCTCGCCGCGCTGAAGGAGGAGAATGCGGACTGGGAAGTGAGCGGGGATTACCCGAACCTTAAGGACGCAGCTTCTGTGGAGGAAGCCATCACAAAAGTGAAAGAAAAGTACGGAAGGATTGACATTCTCGTGAATAATGCGGGCGTGTCTGACAGCAAGAAGGTTGAGGATTACACCTCAGAGCATTTTGCGAATATCATGCAGCTTAATGTCAATGCGATCATGAATACGATCATACCGGCAGTGAAGATCATGAGGGAACAGGGTGGAGGCTGTATCTTGAATACCAGCTCCATGGTAAGTATATGCGGACAGCCAAGCGGCGTTGCATATCCCACAAGTAAATCCGCAGTGAACGGGCTTACTTGGTCTCTGGCCAGAGAGCTTGGGCCGA
Organism: uncultured Lachnospiraceae bacterium; assembly: GCA_947363565.1. Classification (GTDB taxonomy): domain Bacteria; phylum Bacillota; class Clostridia; order Lachnospirales; family Lachnospiraceae; genus MD308. The sequence goes on from CANAPP010000002.1 coordinate 53,841, forward strand.
GCGGCATCCGGGTGAATGCGGTGGCGCCGGGGATTACGAAGACAGATATGGTAGCGGCTCTCCCGGAACAGATGATAAAGCCGCTGATCAATGCTATCCCGCTGCGCAGGATCGGGGAGCCGGATGATATTGCCAATGCGTTCCTGTTTTTGGCAAGCGATATGGCAAGTTATGTGACAGGAGAGATTCTTTCCGTGGATGGAGCTATGAGGTCATAAGAACTGCAAAAAAGCAGATAAGCGTATGAAAGGGGTGTCAGAAAAGACAGCCCCTTTTTATTGGATCATTTTGTTTCTTTTGCCACATATACGATGCCGAACGCCCCTGTCCCGATATGCGTCCCGATGATCGGCCCGATGCCGCGTACCTTCGGGGATTCGATATCCAGTCCGCATTTTTGGAGCGTATGCACAAATGCCGCACAGTTTTTCTGGTCATAGGCGTAGAGGAAATATACCGGGCAGTCCATGTCCGGTTCATCGGCCATAGTAAGCTTCGCCACCTGACGGCAGGCATGACGGATCCCCATCTGCTTGCCGCAGAGGGATACATTGCCGTCTGCGGTAAAGGTGATGATGGGCTTAAGGTTGGCTAAGTTCCCGAGCGCAGCGGTAGTCTTCGACAGCCGTCCGCCCTTTGCCAGGTATTCCAAAGTATCAAGGCCGGCGAAAAGGCGGAGCCTGGGCTTTAAGTTCTCAATCTCTGTGACGATCTCCTGCGCGGTGCGCCCCGCATCCCGCATCTTAACCGCACGGTCGACCAGGATGCGCATCCCAAGCGTCGCAATCCTGCTGTCGATGATAAAAATATTTTCATACTCTGCCATGCCCTTTGCCAGCGTCGCATTCTGCAGGGTTCCGCTTAACGCGCCGGAGATCAGGATGGCGATCACTGTGTCGCCGGCTTCTTTTGCCTCCTCAAAGCAGCTAAGGAAGTTAGAAGGCGAGGGCTGCGACGTCTTTGGAAAATCCTTCCCTTCGGTCAGGAGCTGGAAAAACTCTTCCTTGGTGATGTCCCGGCCATCCAGATATTCTTTATCGCCGAAGGTCACGGTCATGGGGATACAGGTAATCTGCCGCTTTTTGATCTCCTGTGCAGAATAATCGGCGGCAGAGTCAGTAATAATACGGATTGCCATAGTATCTTTCTCCTTTTCATCGGATGTATTTTTCTATTTAAATAAGAACTATATCGCAAACAATTGAAAAAGTCAATGTATATGACGGAATAATGTGTTATACTGTATCTGTATATTTTGAAAAGGAGAAGTAACATGGGCGATTTTACGCATTTTGACTTGCAGGGCAATGCGGTTATGGTAGATGTGAGCAAAAAGACGGATACGGCCAGGGAGGCAGTGGCGTGCGGCCGCATTCAGATGTCCCAGGAGTGCTTCCATCTGGTAAAGGGCGGAGGCATGAAGAAGGGCGACGTGCTGGGCGTGGCAAGGATCGCCGGCATCATGGGGGCGAAGAAAACCTCGGAGTTGATTCCGCTGTGCCACATCATCGGGCTTACGGGAGTGGAGGTTGAGTTTGAGCTGCGGCCGGAGATCTATGCCATAGAAGCCAGATGCACGGCACGGACAGTGGGGAAGACCGGCGTTGAGATGGAAGCCCTGACCGGGGTGAATGTTGCGCTTCTTACCATATATGATATGTGCAAGGCAGTGGATAAGGGGATGTTTATCGAGAGCATCCACCTGCTAAAGAAGTCCGGCGGAAAGAGCGGGACATGGACTGCCGGGGAAGAGGCGGCCGGGAGTACGCTGCAGCTTTGGGGTGAGAAAAAGGAGCAGGGTTACCGGAATAAAAAGGGCGATCCGGGGGATGTAAGCCTCTGGGATATGAACCGATGAATAGTTTTAATACGGGTTTAATGTGACAGGTTATAATGATAACTAACGAACAGAACAAAGAGGTGGACGTATGATGAAGAAAAAATTTACTGGTAAACTGATCGCTTTTGCTGTGTGTGCCTGTCTGGCAGTGTCCGGACTGCCGGCGGCAGGCCAGGCAGAGGTCCTGGCGCAGGATGTGAAAGAGGGGTACACAGATACGGATATCCGTGACGGGGCTGCGGCCGCAGAAGATATGACCGGGGCAGAAGAGAAAAAGAGCGCACAGGATACCGGGAGTGTGCAGGATGCCCAGGAGATACTTGCGGCTTCGGGAGCGAAGGTCTCCATGGACGATGCAGAAAAGATCCTGGTGGAGTTCAAGGTGTCAAAAAGCAAGGTGAATGATGACCCGCTGGACGGAGCATATAATTACAAGGGGAGCAATATGCGGCCCCAGATAATCGTGTATCCCATCGAGCGGATTGCGGATGAAGAAGGCATAGATGAAGATAAGCTGTACAAAAATGAACAGGGAGAACTGTTCAAAAAAGGCGAGGCTCTGATCAAGGATACGGATTATACCATAAGCTACCCGGCCGCCTGTATGCTGCCCGGCGAATATGAGCTGACGGTAAGCGCGAAGGATAATTCTGACGATTATCAGGGGTCAAGGAAGGTGGCTTACCAGGTTGTCGAGAAGGCGCATAAGTGGAGCGACTGGAAGACGACCATAAAGCAGACGGTATTCCGTGAAGGAAAAAAGCAGCGCACCTGCGCTGTCTGCGGGAAGACTGAGACCGTGGTGTTAGAAAAGCCTAAGGCGACCATTAAGCTTAATATGACCACCATCCCTCTGCAGGTTAAGAAGTCCACATCGCTGTTTAAGGTGAGCGGCCTTGCGTCGGGTGATTCGGTAAAGTCCTATGAAAGCAGCGATAAGAAGATATTTACGGTGAATAAGAATGGTAAGATAAGCGGGAAGAAAAAGGGAACGGCGAAGCTTACCGTTACGCTGGCCAGCGGAAAGAAGGCGACGGCAAAGGTCAAGGTGCAAAAAGGCGCGGTCAAGACTACAAAGGTGACCGTCAACGCATCTAAGCTTGTCTTGCTCAAGGGTGGAAATTATACGTTGAAGGCGACGCTTGCGCCGCTCACGACCCAGCAGAAGGTCACGTATTCAACGTCCAACAAGAAGGTTGCCACAGTAAGCAGCAAAGGTATAGTCACGGCGAAGAAAAAGGGAACAGTCGCCATTACCGTAAAGTCCGGAAGCAAGAAGGCCAAGATCAACGTAACCGTGCAGGTCAAAACCTTCCCGAAGGGGGACGGCAACGCATTTCTGGAGTCCTGCAAAAAGATTGCGGACACGATCATGAGTGACGGAAACTGGATCTATTTCAGCGGGGCAGGCATGAAGAAGAGCTTTGCTGAGGCCAGGGACCACAATCCGAGACAGACAAGCTGTGCCAATTATGTGAATTTCTGTATGCAGGAGTTTGGTACGCTCCAGCCTGGAATGGCATTTTACAGTGACGGGAAAGGAAAGCTTGTCTATCAGGGGAATTCTGCGATGAAGGCGGCTACAAAGGAACTTGTGGAGAAAAATTATGAGATTTTGAAGATCGGCGGCAAGAAGGCGGTGAATGCGGGGCTTGTGCCGGGAGATATCTGCCTGTATAAAGGGCATACGAATGTATTTGCGGGGATGAACAGCGAAGGGGTGCCGATGTGGTATGATGCGGGCAGGAATTCTACTTCGGACGGAAAGCCCCAGAGCGGATATTTTACCAACATGTACAGGGCGTCCTACTATAATTCCATGCCGATCTACATCGTGCTCAGGCTGAAGAAATAGGCATTGCCATTCATGACATTTACATTGCATTATGTTTAGAAAAGGGTTAAAATCTAAGTTAATGACCTGGAGGAACCACGAAGGATGAAAGGGAGGTTACATATGAGGGTAGCGATACTGACAGCGAATACAGCGGTATATAGGGAGCAGGAGGAAGACAGGGGCGGAAAGGCCATTAAGAAGATGGTGGAGAAAGCCGGGGATCAGGTAGTGTTTATGAAGGCAGTTCCCAATGACCGGAAAGTACTGGCGACGATCATGCAGAGGATGGCGGACGGGGCGATCGCCGATCTGATCCTCACCACCGGAGGGGCAGGCTGCGGGCCGGAGGACTGTACGCCGGAGGCGACGATGGATGTAACGGAGCGTCCTGTGCCCGGGATTCCGGAGGCCATGCGCGCCTATATGATGTCCCTGACAAAGCGCTCCATGTTAAACCGCTGCGCGGCGGGCATAAAGGGAGAGACGCTGATCGTGAACCTTCCGGGCAAGGAAGGCGCGGTGAAGGCAGCGCTTGAATACCTCCTTCCTGAGATCCGGCACGCGGTGAAGGTGCTTAAAGGAGAGGTCTAGATGCGGGTCACTTATCTGTACCACAGTGGATTTGCGGTGGAATTCGAAGATATCGTGATGGTTTTTGACTATTATAAGGGAGAACTGCCGGGATCGGCCAAGGGAAAAAAGCTTTATGTCTTTTCCAGCCATTACCATAAGGATCATTTTCAGTACAGAGTATTTGACTGGGCAGAGGAATACGATGTCACCTATATCCTCTCAAAGGATATCCGGACAAGAGGACCTGAGGGTAGGACAGTCAAGGTAAAGAAATGGCAGGAGATACAGGTGGATGATCTCCAGATAAAAACGCTCCGCTCAACGGATGTAGGTGTGGCGTTCCTTGTGCGCGTCAAAGGCGTGACGATCTATCACGCGGGAGACTTGAACTGGTGGCACTGGGAGGAGGAAGGACCGGATTACAACAAAAAGATGGAAAAGGATTACAAGGAGGAGATCTCAAGGCTTGAGGGAGAGCATATCGATCTTGCTTTTGTGCCGTTAGATCCGAGGCTTTCCGAGGCTTACGGCTGGGGAGCAGATTATTTTATGCGGCATACAGATACGCGGTATCTGTTTCCTATGCATCTGTGGGGAGGCTACAAGACGGTTTTAAGATTCCTTGAGGATCCGCTGTCAGAAGGGTACCGGGAGCGGATCGTGAAGATAGAAAAAAGGCAGCAGAGTTTTGAGATCGGGTAAGGAGGAGTTATGAAGGTCAGTATATACACAGACGGCGCGGCCCGCGGCAATCCGGACGGACCCGGAGGATACGGCACGGTGCTTGAGTATGTAGATACAAAAGGGGAACTTCACAGGAAAGAGCTTTCCCAGGGATATAAGAAGACGACAAACAACCGTATGGAGCTGATGGCGGTGATTGCCGGCTTAGAAGCGCTGAACCGGCCCTGCGAGGTTTCCCTCTATTCGGATTCCAAATACGTGGTGGATGCCTTCAACCAGCACTGGATAGACGGATGGCTAAAAAAAGGCTGGAAGCGTGGAAAGAATGAGCCGGTGAAGAATGTGGATCTCTGGAAACGGCTGCTGGCGGCAAAGGAAAAGCATCAGGTCAGATTCATCTGGGTCAAGGGCCACGACGGGCATCCGCAGAATGAGCGGTGCGATACGCTGGCTACTTCGGCGGCGGACGGCCGCGATCTGCTTGAGGATAATGCCTGATCGAAAAAAAGGGATTTGCCATCGGGCAGAAAGTATGTTATAATCGGAAACTGCGAGTAAGACAGGTAATCGCGGCTGCAGGAAGCCGAAAGGCTGCAGGTGAGGAAAGTCCGGGCTTCACAGGGCAGGATGCCGGATAACGTCCGGTGGAGGCGACTCCAAGGAAAGTGCAACAGAAATGAACCGCCTTCCCAGGGGAAGGTAAGGGTGGAAGGGCAGTGTAAGAGACTACCGCCCTGCTGGCAACAGCGGGGGCACATGTAAACCCCATCCGAAGCAAGGCCGGAAAAAGACGAAGTGGCGGCCCGTCACGTCTTAGGTTGGCCGCTTGAGCCTGCCGGCGACGGCAGGTCTAGATAGATGATTACCCGATGACATGACCCGGCTTATCGTCTTGCTCGCTTTTCAAAACGCGGGTATTGATTGATGAATATGGATTCAGACAAGGGGCGTTGCCAAACCATCTGATTTGATGATCTGGCAGCACCCCCTTTTTCGCTTTCTGTTTTATTATTTCCGGGCAAGATGGCCGGTGTATTTCTCCTCACAGTATTTACAGCGGTAGATCTGCTGTTCTTCGTCTGTCAGCATGAAGATCTGCTCAAGCTCCTGCTCAATGGAAGTGATGCACCGCGGATTCCTGCAGTGGATGACATTCCGGATCTCGGCCGGGAGGTGGAGCGTCTTTTTGTCTACAATCTCAGCATCCTTGATGATATTGACCGTGATATTGTGGTCGATAAAGCCAAGCACATCAAGATCCATGAAATCAATGGGGCACTCAATCTTCATAATGTCTTTTTTGCCCATCTTGCTGCTCTTGGCATTTTTTATAATCGCCACGCAGCAGTCTAATTTGTCCAAATGGAGGTATTTGTAGATGTCCATGCTCCGGCCGGCCTGGATATGGTCCAGCACGAATCCTTCTTCAATACGTCCGACATTCAGTGTATTTTTAACCATTATGTAATTCCTCCTCATCTTTACTTTACTTCAATTTCCAAAAGGGTCAGGATCAGTGCCATGCGGATGTAGACGCCGTACTGCACCTGCTTAAAGTAAGCAGCTCTCGGGTCGGCATCCACCTCGACAGAGATTTCATTCACCCTCGGGAGAGGATGGAGGACGTACATATCCTCTGGTGCAAGGGCCATCTTCTTCATATCCAGAATGTAGAAATCTTTCATGCGCACATAATCTTCCTCGTTGAAGAAACGCTCCTTCTGGACGCGGGTCATATAGAGGAGGTCAAGATTCGGAAGGGCATCCTCCAGACGGACAACTTCCTCGTAGGGGATCTCATTTTTATCCAGGACGTCAGAGCGGATATATCCCGGAAGCCGGAGTTCCTCAGGAGAGATCAGCACGAACCTGATACCGGGATACCGGACTAACGCATGGATCAGAGAATGGACGGTACGTCCGAATTTCAGATCGCCGCACAGACCGATGGTCATATTCCCCAGATGACCCTTCAGGGAACGTATCGTTAAAAGGTCGGTAAGTGTCTGTGTCGGATGCTGATGTCCGCCGTCGCCGGCATTGATCACCGGGATAGAAGAATGTCTGCATGCAACCATGGGAGCACCTTCTTTTGGATGACGCATGGCACAGATATCTGCGTAGCAGGAAATGGTGCGGATTGTATCGGATACGCTCTCGCCTTTTGCTGCGGAGCTTGAATCTGCAGAAGAAAATCCCATGATATTTCCGCCTAAGTTCAGCATAGCAGCCTCATGGCTCAGTCTCGTTCTGGTGCTTGGTTCATAGAAAAGCGTCGCCAGCTTTTTCCCCTCGCACGCATGGGCGTACTTCGCAGGATTCGCTTCAATGTCCCCGGCAAGATCCATAAGCTTCTCAAGCTCTTCCACGGAAAAATCCATTGGACTCATTAAATGTCTCATAAATACCTCCTCAATGTGTAGTTAAAATTTCCAAAAGATATCATATAATAAATAGGAGATATTTTCAATGTCTGCAGAGAATTTTTTCAAATAGCAGTCCTGCCCCGAACCAGAGCGGCGCATAATCAAGGCGGATCAGACCTTTGATATTCAGCGGACTTTTGCTGTAATCCCATGGACAGGCTTTGAAACGGCGTAAGAACGAGCCTGTTAAATATTCGCCGGTAAAGATGCAGAGCGTATAGACGCTGCCGCGAAGCCAGAGACTTTGTTTTTTGAGCAAGGCACACACGGGCGAAAGAAAGCTTGCCATACCGTAGATCGGGAACATCCAGATAGAGGTATTCCCGATTAATTTTGGGTTTTTGTCCATGAGGCAGTGGGCGCTGGTAAAGATGATCTCCATACACCATCCGGTCATGCCGCAGGTGAGAAAATTGTTTCCGAATTGAGAACTCATAAAAAACCTTCCTGTTTTGAATTTTATCATAGTATCTGATGAGAGATAGTATGCCAGGACAGGAAAGTTTTTATGACCTTAAAAAAATATTCTTGCAATCGGGAACGTATGGTTGTATAACTATAGTAGCTGGCGCCGGTGCGGCGCAAGGGTCAGGAGGAATGAAGAATATGGCTACATTAGAGGAACTTCGCAGGCAGCTTGACGAAGTGGATGATGAGATGGTCAGGCTTTTTGAGAAGCGCATGAGCATCTGCGAGCAGGTAGGAGAATACAAAGTGGGATGCGGACGAAAGGTATTTGACCGGCAGCGGGAGGCAGGGAAGCTTGCTGACGTGGCAGGTAAGGCGTCTACGGAATTTAATAAAAAAGGGATCAGGGAGCTTTATCAGCAGTTGATGTCCATGAGCAGGAAGTTACAGTATCAGCAGCTTGTGAAGGCGGGAGCCCTTGGCCGGCTTCCTTTTATCGAGATGCCGTCTATAGATATGGAAAACGTAAGGATCGTGTTCCAGGGGACGGAAGGTGCCTACAGTCAGGCGGCGATGTACAATTATTTCGGAAAAGACTGCAACAGTTTTCATGTGAATACATTCCGGGAAGCTATGGAGGCTATCGAGGAGGGGGCGGCGGACTATGCGGTCCTTCCTATCGAAAATGCCATAGCGGGAGCAGTCAACGAAGTCTATGATCTGTTGGCGGAGTTCGAGAATTATATAGTGGGAGAGACGATCCTTCCGGTTAAACATACGTTATGCGGACTTAAGGGAGCATCGATCTCGGATATCGGACAGGTGTACTCTAAAGCAGAAGCGCTGATGCAGACCAGCCGGTTTTTAAATTCACATCCGGACTGGCAGCAGATCAGTGTTGCGAATACTGCTGTGGCGGCAAAAAAGATCTTAGAGGATGCGGATAAGAGCCAGGCGGCGGTGTGCAGCGCTTATGCGGCAGATATCTACGGTCTGTCTGTGCTGTCGGAGGATATTAATGATGAAAATGACAACAGTACCAGGTTTATTGTTGTAACGAATCAGAAGGTGTTTTCCAAAGCAGCGAAAAAGATCAGCATTTGCTTTGAACTGCCCCATGAGCCGGCGTCTCTTTACCAGCTTTTGTCTCATTTCGTCTATAATAATCTGAATATGACGAAGATCGAGTCAAGGCCGGTGGAAGGGAAGAACTGGGAATACCGTTTCTTTATCGACTTTGACGGGAACTTAGCGGATCCGGCAGTGAAGAATGCGATCCGGGGGCTCAGGGAGGAGAGCCGGAATCTAAGGATATTCGGAAATTATTAGACCGGCGGAAAGGACAAAAAGTGATGAGAACAAAAGAATTCATGCTGTATCGGGGGATGGAGGACGGAGAACTCCTCATGGATATGGCATTTCTGATGGACAATTATAAAAATGAATATTATAACCGGGAGGATTTAAAAGAGCTTCTTTTTGAGACGGCAAACCGGCTTTTAGAGCTTTCGGTCAGTCATGGGTTTGCCGGGAATCTTTGGCATACGTATCTGACTTATCTGCTTGCAAGTCATGAGAATGCCTACAGCACTTCCTGTGAGATTATCGGAGAGATAACAGGAAGTATCAACCGTGCGGCACTCCATGATTTTGCCATATTTAAAGAGCTTTTTGATTACGATTTTTCAGATATGGAAGCAGTGCTTGGGACGGACTGTCTGTCCTTGCTTCTTTGTTATGAGGGAAGCGGCGGCCATGGGAAGGTATTCAACCAGCGGATACGGGACCGGATCTGTGAGCTTGCCGGTCAGCTTTCGGAAGCAGGAAGCGACGAGGAATTTATGGTTACAGTTACCCGGTTTTACGGGGACTTTGGCGTGGGGAAGCTGGGACTCCACAAGGCGTTTCGGGTGGAACATACGGAAAACGGAGCAAAGATCGTGCCCATCACGAAGATTGCCCATGTGCATCTGGATGATCTTATCGGATATGAGATTGCCAAGAAAAAGCTGGTTGACAATACGGAAGCATTTATAAACGGCAGGAAAGCCAATAACTGCCTGCTGTTCGGCGACGCGGGAACGGGCAAATCTTCTTCTGTAAAAGCCATTTTGAACCAATATTACGACAAGGGGCTTCGCATGATCGAGGTGTACAGACACCAGTTCCATGATCTCAACGACGTGATCTCCCAGATAAAGAATCGTAATTACAAATTTATTATCTATATGGATGATCTTTCTTTTGAGGAATTCGAGACGGAGTACAAGTACCTGAAGGCTGTTATCGAGGGCGGCCTGGAACGCAAGCCGGACAATGTGCTGATCTATGCCACCTCCAACCGCAGGCATCTTATCCGGGAGAGCTTCCGGGACAAGGAAGAGAGGGAAGAAGATCTTCACAGCAACGACACGGTGCAGGAGAAGTTGTCCCTGGTGGCGAGATTCGGTGTTACCATTTACTTTGGAAAGCCGGAAAAGAAAGAGTTTCAAGAGATTGTAAGACAGCTTGCAAAGAGGAATGACATTGGGATGCCCGAGGATGAGCTTCTTGCGAAGGCCAATAAATGGGAATTAAGCCACGGGGGATTATCCGGAAGGACTGCCCAGCAGTTTATCGATTATCTGGCAGGTACTTATGAATAAGGATCTGACAGAAGGAAATGTAAGGAACACCATGCTTCTGTTCGCAGGACCGATGATACTGGGGAATCTTCTGCAGCAGTGCTACAATATTGCAGATACGCTGATCGTAGGGCAGTTCCTCGGAGCAGGAGCGCTGGCGTCTGTGGGGGCGGCATATACGCTGATGACCTTTCTGACTTCTGTATTGATTGGACTTTGTATGGGGAGCAGTTCTGTGGTGGCGTTTTACTTCGGGAAAAAGGATGATGCGAAGACGAAAGATTCGGCTGTGGCTTCTTTCATTTTTATTGCTGCGGTATCGGTTTTTTTGAATGTGATTTCCTTCTGCTGGATTGACGAAATTTTATTCCTGCTTCGAGTGCCGGATGATCTTCTTGGGATGATGCGGGAATATGTGTGGATCATTTTCTGCGGACTATTCTTTGTATTTTTATATAATTATTTTGCCTTTATCCTGCGGGCGGCGGGAAATTCGACGGTTCCCCTTGTGTTCCTCGGAGTGGCGGCAGGGATCAATGTGGTGCTTGACCTTATCTTCGTGGTGGTTTTTCACTGGGGGATTGGGGGCGCGGCTGCAGCGACGGTGGCGGCGCAGATTTTTTCGGGAGTGGGCATCGGGATCTATACCTGGGCGAAGGAGCCTCTCTTTCGCCTGAGGATATCAGGAAGAGGCCGGATAAAAGCTTCCATGCCGGAAGTCATACGGTTCTCCTTTGCTGCAAGTGTGCAGCAGAGCGTGATGAATTTCGGGATCCTGATGATACAAGGGCTGGTCAACAGCTTCGGGACGGTAGTCATGGCGGCTTTTGCGGTGGCGGTAAAGATTGATTCTTTTGCCTATATGCCGGCCCAGGAGTTTGCCAATGCCTTTTCCCTCTTTATCTCCCAGAACAACGGAGCGGGAAAGAAGGAACGGGTGCGCCGGGGCACTGTGGAAGCGCTCCGGACGGCCGTCATTTTCTGTGCGGCGGTGTCGGTGCTGATCTTTATCTTTGCGCCGCAATTGATGCAGATCTTCGTGAAGGCGCAGGAGACCGGGATCATAAAGAGCGGCACAGAATACTTAAGGATTGAGGGAAGTTTTTACTGCGGGATCGGAATCCTGTTTTTGCTGTACGGCTATTACCGGGGGATCGGAAAGCCGGAGATGTCAGTGGTGCTGACGGTGATATCGCTGGGAACGCGGGTTATCCTGGCTTATACGTTTGCCCCCGTGAAAGGTATCGGTGTACATGCAATCTGGTGGGCCATACCCGTCGGATGGTTTCTGGCGGATGTGACAGGAATCCTGTATGGCCGTGCTGATTTATTCTGCCGGCTTGATGCCAGAGATGTCGGAATCGATGACTAAGGAGTAATTGGTGTAGTATACTACAAAGCCGGGCTTTGCGCCGTTCGGCTTTTTCACGTGCCTTTTCTCTACGTAGTCAATCTCTACCTTATCGCTTCCCTGTTTTTTGGAGTAGTAGGCCGCCAGCCGTCCGGCTTCCTCAAAGGTCCGGTCGGGAAGTTCGTCGCCGCCTGTCTTTACGATGACGTGGGAGCCGGGCGTCTGCTTTGCGTGGAACCACCAGTCGCTTCCGTTGGCGAAAGAGAAGGTAAGCTCGTCATTCTGCAGATTATTCTTTCCTACATACATATGATAACCGTCGCTGGAGATGTAGTGGAGAGGTTTGCTGGTAAGCTTCACCTTTTTTTTGCCGGACTTGCGGCGGATGTAACCGCTTTGCATCAATTCCTCCTTGATCTGGGCAAGGTCGGCCTCGCTTCTGGCGATATTGAGGGCGTTGCTTATAGACTCCAGGTATTCGATGTCTTCCGCGGTCTCTTTGATCAGTTCGGACAGCGCCTCGAAGGTGCGCTTTTGCTTATTGTATCTGGCAAAATATTTCTGGGAATTTTCCTGAGGCGTCTTTGTGCTGTCTAAAGGGATGGTAATGTCCCCATTGGTATAATAATTGAAACAGGCAAGTTCCTTCGTGCCAGGTTCAAGATCATAGCCGTAGGTGTTGATAAGCTCTCCGTAGACTTTGTATTTATCCCTGTTTTCGGTGTCTTTGATCTGCCTGGACTGGAGGTCGTATTTTTTGCGGTTCCGCTCCAGCGCAGTCTGTACGACGTGGCGCAGGTCCGTGCTTTTCTGGCGGATGCGCGTCTGGGTGTTTTTCAGTGCATAGTAAGTTCTTAAGACTTCCGATGCAGAGTCAAAAGTCCTTGCCTCAAAATGTCCGAAGTGCGACAGGGGGAGTGCGCCGAATTCCTTCGGGATGTTCCCGTCATAGTAGATGACCGGCGAATAATCTTTCCGCTGTACATTTTCCAGATAGTAGGTAAACTGTCGGAAGAGATGCAGTAATTCATCTTCGGTAAGATCCTTTGCTGTCATCAGTGATTCGATGCCGGACAGATGGCAGATCTCTTCCGCAACTGCCGGACTGATGCCTGTAAATCCTGTGTAGACAGCTTTTCCTAAAGGCATTGGCTTTTCTTTAAGCAAAGCCATGAAGTCCTGTTCACTTACTGTCAGCGGATCATGCTTTTGCATCGTATCCGGTATAAAATAATCCCTTCCGGGCAGCACTTCACGCACCGAGCTTACCTGCGCAGAGATATGCTTGATGCTGTCGATGATCATCCCTTTATCATCGCAGAAAATAATGTTGCTGTGTTTCCCCATGATCTCAACGATCAGTTTCTTTTGGCATAAGTCGCCCATCTCATCCAGATGTTCAATATCCAGATGAATGATCCGCTCAAGCCCCGGCTGTGAGATTCCCGTAATCCTTCCGCCCCCGATATGTTTCCTTAAAAGCATACAAAAATTCGGCGCTGTCATCGGGCTCGGCCTATTCTCATCCGTGAGGTAGATAAGCGGGAGAGAAGCGCTTGCCGATATATAGAGCCTCTTTTGCCCCTGAACCGTCTTTACCGTGAGCAAAAGCTCATCACTCTCCGGCTGCGCGATCTTGGCGATCCGTCCTCTTGTAAGTGTCTTATCCAACTCATCCGCAACAGCGGCAATCATAATTCCATCTAAAGCCATAAAAAAACCTCCCTCATCCATTCTGTTTGATATGAAATATTTTATAGTATACCACAGTTGACGATGTATTCCAAATGACTTATAATGAAATATGGCAGTATATGCCGTTTACTAACCAGAAGACATGTTAAATTAAAAAAAGAGGTTCTGACGTATGATTAAAAGCATGACGGGCTTCGGACGGTGTGAAATCATGGAAGGTGAGCGCAAGTTCACCGTTGAGATAAAGGGCGTGAATCACCGTTATCTGGATACCAACATCCGTATGCCTAAAAAACTGAATTTTTTTGAAACCGCTATCCGCAGTTTGTTAAAGCAGAGTATCCAGCGCGGAAAGGTAGATATTTTCATCACTTACGAGGATTTGTCGGAGAGCCAGGTGGCGCTTAAGTATAATGAGACTTTGGCGGGAGAGTACCTGTCCTATTTTCAGAAGATGGCGGATACATTTTCGTTGGAGAATGATATCCGGGTGTCGTCCCTTTCCAGATATCCGGAGATCCTGACCATGGAGGAACAGGCGCCGGACGAAGAGAAGCTCTGGGCAGGGCTTAAGAGCGCCCTTGACGGAGCCATCGCACAGTTTGTTGAGACAAGAGGCTTAGAGGGTGAGAACCTGAAAAAAGACCTGACCGGGAAGCTTAACGGTATGCTTACGATGGTGGAGAGTATCGAAGAGCGGGCGCCCCAGATCATTGCAGAGTACAGAAAGAAACTCGAGAAGAAGGTACGGGAACTTCTTGAGGATACCCAGATCGAGGACAGCAGGATTGCGGCGGAGGTTGTCATATTTGCGGATAAGATCTGTACCGACGAGGAGGTCGTAAGGCTTAGAAGTCATGTGGAGCATATGAAAGAGACGCTTCTTTCCGATGAAAACGGGATTGGCCGCAAGCTTGATTTTATCGCCCAGGAGATGAACCGGGAGGCGAATACGATTCTTTCCAAGGCAAATGATCTCGAGATTTCCAATCTGGGGATCGAGCTTAAGACGGAGATAGAAAAGATCAGAGAGCAGATTCAGAACATCGAATAGACGGCGCAGGGAGGGCAGGCCGATGAAAGAGAGAGGAATCCTGATCGTTGTATCCGGTTTTTCAGGAGCCGGTAAAGGTACGATCATGAAAGAGCTGTTAAATCGCTATGACAATTATGCACTGTCTGTATCTGCCACTACGAGAAACCCGCGGGAGGGAGAGGCAGACGGCAGGGAATATTTTTTTAAAACAGTTCCGGAATTTGAAAAAATGATTGCGAAAGAGGAACTGATAGAGTATGCTAGATACGTGAACAATTATTATGGGACTCCCCGTGCGTATGTGGAAGAGAAGCTTTCCGAAGGCAGGGATGTGATCCTGGAGATTGAGATACAGGGAGCGCTTAAGGTGAAGGAGAAGTTCCCGGAGACGGTGCTTTTATTTGTCATGCCGCCAAGCGCGAAGGTCCTTAAGGAACGCCTGATCGGGCGGGGGACGGAGACAGAAGACGTGATCTTATCCCGTATGAAACGTGCGGGCGAGGAAGCAGAAGGGATGGATCGATATGATTATCTGGTCATCAACGATGAGCTTTCGGCCTGCGTAGAGGAAGTACATCAGATCATCAGAAGCGAGCACAAAAAGAGCTTCCGCAATCGGGAGCTGATAGAGAAGATCAGAGAAGAATTAATAGAATTAAACAGGTGATTGGAAAGGAGAACAGTTTATGTTACACCCATCTTACACAGATTTGATGAAAGTAGTGAACAAGGATGTCGAGGAGGGCGAGACAAAGGTGGTCAACAGCCGTTATTCTATCGTTATGGCTACAGCCAAGCGGGCGAGAGAGATTATCGACGGCTCTATGCCGCTTGTCAATGTCAAGGGCAGTGAAAAGCCGCTGTCGGTTGCGATTGACGAGCTGAACCAGGCGAAGATCAAGGTTGACGGAGAAGAAGATTAAACCAGGCTTTGGGCAGGGACAGGGCAGGTGCCGGAAGGTATCTGCCCTGACAGTTATAGAGGAGAAACGATGAATTTATTATTTATTTCTTTGGGGTGTGATAAGAATCTCGTAGATTCTGAGGTCATGCTCGGAATTGTAGAAAAGAATGGATACCGGATCGTGGACAGTGAGGAAGATGCGGATATTATCGTTATCAATACGTGCTGTTTTATCCATGATGCGAAGGAAGAAAGTATCCAGACAATCCTGGAGATGGCAGAATATAAAAAGACAGGGAGGCTTAAGGCACTGATCGTGACGGGCTGCCTTGCCCAGAGGTATAAGGAGGAGATCCTTTCGGAGATTCCGGAGGTGGATGCAGTGCTCGGAACTGCTTCTTATGATAAGATCGCAGAGACCATCCGGCGGGCGCTAGAGCGCGGCGGCTTCGTGGAGCTTTCGGATATCAATGCGCTGCCTCTTGTAGATACAAAACGCCTGGTGACGACAGGAGGGCATTTTGCCTATCTTAAGATAGCAGAAGGGTGCGATAAGCACTGTACTTACTGTATCATCCCGAAGCTTCGGGGGAATTACCGGAGTGTGCCCATAAAGCGGCTGTTGAAAGAAGCACAGGAGTTGGCGGAGCAGGGCGTGAAAGAGTTGATCTTAGTGGCTCAGGAGACGACTGTCTACGGCAAGGATATCTACGGGGAAAAGTCTTTACATCTGTTGCTTCGTAAGCTGTGCGAGATAAAAGGTCTTCGCTGGATACGTGTTCTCTACTGTTATCCGGAAGAGATTTACGACGAACTCATAGAGGTGATGAAGGAAGAAAAGAAGATCTGCCGCTATCTGGATCTTCCCATCCAGCACTCAGAAGACGAGATTCTAAGGAGAATGGGGAGAAGGACTACCAGACAGCAGCTTATCTCAACGGTAGAGAAGCTTCGCCGGGAGATTCCGGATATTGTGCTCCGCACTACGCTGATCACGGGATTTCCGGGAGAGACGAAAGAGCAGCATGAGGCACTTATGGATTTTGTGGACGAGATGGAGTTCGAGCGGCTTGGGGTATTTACCTACTCCCCGGAGGAAGATACGCCGGCAGCGGATTTTCCCGGGCAGATCCCGGAGGAGGTAAAGGAAGAGCGGCGCGCAGAGCTTATGGAGCTTCAGCAGGAGATTGTCTTTGCCCGGGCAGAGGAGATGGCGGGAAAAGAGCTTTTGGTCATGATCGAAGGGAAAGTGGCGGATGAGGACGCATATGTGGGCCGTACCTATATGGATGCGCCGAACGTGGACGGGCTTATTTTTGTCAATACAGACAGGGAGCTTGTGTCCGGGGATTTTGCGAAGGTTACCGTGACCGGAGCGGCAGAATATGATTTGATAGGAGAGTTGAGCGATGAATTTACCAAATAAACTGACTGTACTGAGAGTGATCATGGTGCCGTTTTTTGTGTTTTTTATGCTGACGGACGCGGGCGGCACCGCAAATAAATGGATAGCCCTTGTAATTTTTGGTGTGGCAAGTCTCACAGATATGTTGGACGGAAAGATTGCCAGGGCCAGGAATCTGGTGACGAATTTTGGAAAGTTCATGGATCCTTTGGCGGATAAGCTTTTAGTCTGCTCGGCGATGATCTGTCTGATCACCACAGGACAATTGGCGGCGTGGATTGTGATCATCATCATTGCCAGGGAATTTATTATCAGCGGATTCAGGCTTGTGGCTGCGGATAACGGGATCGTCATCGCGGCCAGCTACTGGGGGAAATTTAAGACGGTGGCCCAGATGGCTATGATCATCGTGCTGATCGCGGATTTTGGCGGTGTATTTACGATGATTGGGAATGTACTGATCTGGATATCCTTGATCCTGACGGTTGTTTCGCTGATTGATTATGTGGCGAAAAATATTGAAGTGCTGACACAAGGAGGTATGTGATCATGGTCGTAGAACTGATATCCGTAGGTACGGAGATTTTGCTTGGAAATATCGTGAATACGAATGCGGCTTATCTGTCGGAAAAGTGTGCGGGCCTGGGGCTTTCCTGCTACCACCAGAGCGTGGTGGGGGATAATGAGGGGCGTCTTGAGGAGACGCTGCGCCTTGCGCTTAAAAGGTCTGACATCGTCATCTTAAGCGGCGGCCTTGGACCGACGAAGGATGACCTGACAAAAGAAGTGACGGCGAAAGTGTTTGGGAAAACGCTTTATGAGGATGCCCATACAAAGGAGCGGATTGCCGGATTCTTTTCTCAGATGAGAAGCGGGCAGATTACAGAGAATAACTGGAAACAAGCGATGGTGCCGGAGGGTGCGCGCATTGTGGATAATCATAACGGGACGGCTCCCGGGCTTATCATCGAGGAGAATGGAAAGACGGCGATACTCCTTCCCGGACCGCCCAATGAGATCAAACCCATGTTTGAGCGGGATATCGTGCCTTATCTTAACAATCTTGTGCCGGAGGGCATCTATTCGAAAATGGTAAAGCTCTGTTCCATCGGGGAGAGCAAGGCAGAGACGCTGGTATCAGACTTGCTGGAGGGGCAGACCAATCCTACGATCGCGCCTTATGCCAAGACCGGAGAGGTACATTTTCGGATTACGGCCAGGGCGGCGGATGAAAAAGAGGCGGACAGGCTTATAGAGCCTGTGATCCGGTATATGTACCGGGTATTCGGCGATAAGATATTTGCCACCAGCGAGGAGGTGACGCTCGAGGATGCGGTGGTGGAGCTCCTTGAGGAGAAAGGCCTTACGCTTACAACGGCGGAATCCTGCACGGCAGGTCTTCTTGCGGGGAGGATCATGAATGTGGCAGGGGCGTCAAAGGTTTACAACGAGGGGTATATCACCTATTCGAACGAGGCGAAGGAGCGGCTCCTTGGTGTAAAGCATGAGACGCTAGAAAGATTCGGAGCGGTGAGCGCTGAGACTGCGGCCCAGATGGCTGAAGGCGCGGCGAAGGCGGCAAATGCGTCGGCATCGGTCAGCGTGACCGGAATCGCCGGGCCTGACGGGGGAACCGGGGAGAAACCGGTAGGGCTTGTGTATGTGGGCTGCCAGGTGAACGGGAAGATCCGCACGGAGGAATTTATGTTTACCGGGAACCGGGCAAAGAACAGGGAATACGCAGTCGTGCGCGCGCTTACTGTTTTGTGGGAACAATTGATGGAAGCGTAGACTGCCGAAAGTATAAAAGGAGTTGATCAGAATATGGAAGTCAGGATATTACAAAGTCAGGAGCTTTTGCCGGCGCTGCATCTTGTGTGGGAGGTATTCGCGGAGGACGTAGCACCTTCCTATACACCGGAGGGCGTGGCGGAGTTTCAGAAGTTTATCAAATACGACAATATGCGCGCCAGTGCCGAGCGCGGGGAGACCATCTTTTTCGGCGCCTTTGCGGGCGCTGACCTTTGCGGGGTCATGGCGGTCAAATCCATCGGCCATATCTGCCTGTTCTATGTGAAAAAGGACTGCCAGGGAAAGGGCATAGGCAGGATGCTGTTTACATCGGTGTATCATTTTTGTGCGAAGCAGCTCAGGGTTTCCAGGATAACCGTGAATGCTGCCCCGGAAGCTGCGGCGAAATACCAGCATATGGGGATGCGCCAGACGGATGCAGAGCAGAACGTGAACGGGATGCGCTTTATCCCTATGGAAATGTATGTAAGACCGGCAGACCTGCCGCAGCAGTCCAAAAACCGGACAGGTTGGATCGCCGGGGGAATCGTGGCAGCGGTCCTGGGTCTGGTGCTTATCGTGGCCGGCGGTACGGTTCTGATTAAGAATCTGTATAAGATAAACCAGCAGATAATGGCGGGCGGCATTGGGAATAACGGGAAGCAGTGGGATGACGGCGACCCGATGAACCCGGACAGCCCGGACTGGGACGACGACGATCCGATGAACCCGGACAGCCCGCTCTGGGATGAGCGGGACAAGTACGGCGATGACGGCGGGGAAACGCCGGGAAGCGCAGGCTCATCCGGATTATCAGGCGTGGCGGCAGTCCCGGAATATATCGCGGATGATCTTTCCTACGAGATAGAAGAGGATTCCTATACTTATACGGATGATAAAAAGCAGTCGATGTTAGTCAGCTTTAATGTGCAGTATCCGGTGCTTAACGGACTTGACGCAGCCGTGCAGGAAAAGATCAACGCACAGATAAAGAAGTGCGCCATGGCTACGGTGGACGAAATCTACACCAACCCGTCCCAGGAAGTCAAGGAGAAGGTGTTAGGGAGCACTAATCCGATCCTTGCCAGTGTTGTCACCTACAAGGTAAGCTATGCCAACGAACAGTTTATCAGCATCATTTTTGAGGATATGGGCGCCAGGGGCAGCCAGGAGGATGCATACCAGCATCTGCGCACATTGAATATCGGTCTTAAGGACGGAAAAGTATATACGGTCAAGGATATCGTTAACCTTGACGGGGACTTTGTGGAGGAATGGCTGGAGATCATGCGGGATGAAGCCGGAGAAGTCAATTTCCTGGCGGAGCTTGACGAGGAGTCCATGATCAGTACGCTTAGCGGAAAGAGCATTGACGGCAATTACGTGGCGAATTTCTTCGTGGATAAGGATGGGGTTGAGATCGGCTATGACCTCAATTACGTGAACGGCGATCCGGCAGATCTTAAGTTCGTATGGGTGACGGCACCCTTTACTTTCGAAGAGATAAAGCCTTACCAGAAGGACATGGAATTCTGGAAGTTTTTCGGTTAAAAACGCCCGACGCGCGAACCTTCGGGAATTATATGGCAAATGGACTGAAAACAGCTTTAAAAATGTAGCAAAGTAACAATTGACGAACAGTTAAATTTATGCGAAAATATTTTCATATGGTGTTAAAGAAGTAACAAACTTTACACGCAGAAAAAAATCAACATAGTTGAAAGGAGTTTTAAAATGATTTATTCACATGAAGTAGAAATGATGTGTCCGGTAGCTCAGGGCGCGAATCACGGCCCGGCTCCGATTCCGGAAGAGGCAAAATGGGTAAAGGCAAAAGAAGTGAAAGATATTTCCGGCCTGACACACGGTATCGGCTGGTGCGCTCCTCAGCAGGGAACATGTAAATTGACGCTGAACGTTAAAGAAGGAATTATTCAGGAAGCTCTTGTAGAGACCATCGGTTGTTCAGGAATGACTCACTCAGCAGCTATGGCATCTGAAATCCTGCCGGGAAAGACAATCTTAGAGGCTCTTAATACAGACCTTGTATGTGATGCGATCAACACAGCTATGAGAGAGCTGTTCTTACAGATCGTATACGGAAGGACCCAGAGCGCATTTTCAGAAGACGGTCTTCCGATCGGCGCAGGCCTTGAAGACCTTGGTAAGGGACTCCGTTCACAGGTTGGTACGATGTACGGAACACTGGCAAAAGGACCGCGTTACCTTGAGATGGCAGAAGGCTATGTAACAGGCATTGCTCTTGACGACAAAGACGAGATTATCGGATATCAGTTTGTAAGCCTTGGAAAGTTCACCGACTTTATCAAAGCGGGCGACACTCCGAACGATGCATGGGAGAAAGCAAAAGGACAGTACGGACGCGTGGCAGACGCAGCAAAGATTATCGACCCGAGAAAAGAATAGCCGCGATAAGCGGACAGAACAGACTAGTGCGGACAGACGGCTCATGCTAGCATGAAGCCGGCAGGCCGGAATAGGATGTGAAGGCGGGGCGCGCCGGATTGGACGAAGTCCAATCTGTGTCCGCGGAAAGGTAATATTACATAGCCACAAAATAATTCAGGAGGACAAGTAAATGGCTTTATTTGAATCATATGAAAGAAGAATTGATAAAATCAATGAAGTATTAGGAAGCTATGGCATTGCTTCTATCGAAGAAGCGGAAAAGATTACAAAAGATGCCGGGCTTGATGTATATAACCAGGTAAAAGGAATCCAGCCAATCTGCTTTGAGAACGCATGCTGGGCATACACGGTAGGCGCGGCTATCGCAATCAAGAAAGGCTGCAAGACGGCGGCAGACGCAGCGGCAGCAATCGGAGAGGGCCTTCAGGCTTTCTGTATCCCGGGTTCTGTAGCTGACCAGCGCAAGGTTGGCCTTGGACACGGCAATCTCGGAAAGATGCTTCTTGAGGAAGAGACGGACTGTTTCGCATTCCTTGCAGGACATGAGTCATTCGCGGCTGCAGAGGGCGCGATCGGTATCGCTGAGAAGGCGAACAAAGTCCGTAAGAAACCGCTCCGTGTTATCCTTAACGGACTTGGAAAAGATGCGGCAAAGATTATCTCCCGAATCAACGGATTTACCTATGTTGAGACAGAGTATGACTATTTTACCGGCGAGCTTAAGGAAGTTCAGAGAACTCCTTACTCCGAGGGCCTGCGCGCAAAGGTTAACTGCTATGGCGCGAATGACGTTCGAGAGGGCGTTGCCATCATGCACAAAGAGGGCGTAGACGTGTCCATCACAGGTAACTCTACCAACCCGACACGTTTCCAGCATCCGGTTGCAGGCACATACAAGAAAGAGTGCAACGAGCAGGGCAAGAAATACTTCTCCGTAGCATCCGGCGGCGGTACAGGACGTACCCTTCACCCGGATAACATGGCGGCAGGGCCGGCTTCTTACGGCATGACGGATACATTGGGACGTATGCACTCTGACGCTCAGTTTGCTGGTTCATCTTCCGTACCGGCTCATGTAGAGATGATGGGTCTTATCGGGGCAGGAAATAACCCGATGGTAGGTATGACTGTTGCAGTTGCGGTTTCCATCGAGGAAGCGGCGAAGGAAGGCAAGTTTTAAGAAATAGTGTAAAATTAAAGGCTATCGCTGATATGAGATGTCAGCGGTAGCCTTTTTGCGAATCAGGCATTTTCACTGAGCCGCTCCTTTATCGCAAAAAAATCAGCCTGTGCTTCCGGAAATTTTCGCTCATCCCTCAATATGGCGGAAGGATGGTACACGGAAGTCAAGTACACATTCTTACGGCAGATAAATGTTCCGTGCTCCTTTGTGATGCGATAGTCCGGGCGGATGATGCGCTGGGCGGCGATGCGGCCCAGGCAGACAATGATCTTAGGGCGAATGAGGAGCGTTTCGTATTTCAGATAAGGCATACATGCCTCCTGCTCTGCCGGGAGTGGGTCGCGGTTCCCCGGGGGATGGCACTTTACGATATTGGTGATGTATATATCTTCCCGGCTCATATGGATGCCGGATAAAAGACGGTCAAACACTTGGCCCGACCTTCCGGTGAAAGGGATGCCGCTCTGGTCCTCAGTTCTCCCCGGACCCTCTGCGATAAAGAGGATTGGGGATTTTAAATTTCCGCGCCCCATTACTGGGTGGTTTCTTGTCTGGGATAACGGACAGCGCACGCAGCGGTCTACAAAATCTTTTAATTCTTCATAGGTATAAAGCTCCATAGAAAAAACTCCTGTCCTGGATCTGCGCGCCAGTATATTTTGCCGGAAGTTTTGCAGTCTGCGCAGATTATAGTTTACTTCGGTTCTAGTGACCAGTATAGCACAAAAGAGAAAAAATAACTATCACTTAAGTTGACTGATCAGGTTTATTGAGATAAAATCGAATGTAGCGACAAAAAGGGTTGACAAATATCGCTGTTATTGTTATTATTAAAAAACAGAACGCACTCTGTTTTTGAAATTGATTAAGAAAGAGGTGCATTATGCAAAGAGTTTTTTCACTTTTGGTTGACAATAATCCTGGCGTGTTGAGCCGTATCTCCGGCCTGTTCAGCCGCCGGGGCTACAATGTGGACAGTATCACGTCGGGGGTGACGGCAGACCCGCGGTTCACGAGGATTACCATCGTGGCAAGCGGGGACGAGCTGATCCTGTCTCAGATTGAAAAGCAGGTAAGGAAACTGGAGGATGTACGGGAGATCAAGGTGCTGATTCCGGAGCTTTCCGTTCTCCGTGAGTTTGTGATGGTCAAGATCAGGGCCAATGCAGAGCAGCGGGCGGATGTGGCATCCGTGGCGGATATTTTCCGGGCCAAGATTGTGGATGTAGAGAAGGAATCGCTGATGATTGAACTTACCGGCAACCAGTCAAAAGTCGATGCTTTCCTGAAATTGTTGGACGGCTATGAAGTTTTAGAACTGGCAAGGACAGGGCTTACCGGGTTATCCAGAGGAAGCAAGAATATTACATATTTTGATTGACACTGACTGGGAAATATGCCATTAAGCAGGGGAATTACATAAAAGACCTCAGCTTAACGATAGAAGCCTGCCAGACGAAATCTGACAGGATGTAAAACCAATATATTTTAATATCAGGAGGAATGTTTAAGATGGCAGCAAGATTATTTCATCAGGAAGACTGTAATTTATCTTTACTGGAAGGAAAGACGATCGCAATTATCGGTTACGGAAGTCAGGGACACGCTCACGCGCTGAACTTAAAAGAGTCAGGATGCGACGTGATCATCGGTCTTTACGAGGGCAGCAAGTCCTGGGCAAAGGCTGAAGCCCAGGGACTTACTGTATACACAGCAGCAGAAGCAGCTAAGAAGGCTGACATTATCATGATTCTTATCAATGATGAAAAACAGGCAGCAATGTACAAAAAGGATATCGAGCCGAACCTTGAGGAAGGCAACATGCTGATGTTCGCTCACGGTTTTGCCATTCATTTCGGACAGATTGTGCCGCCTGCAAATGTAGATGTTACCATGATCGCACCAAAAGCTCCGGGACACACCGTAAGAAGCGAGTACCAGGCAGGAAAAGGAACGCCTTGCCTTGTAGCGGTAGAGCAGGACTATACCGGAAAGGCTCTTGACAAGGCGCTGGCATATGCGCTCGGCATTGGCGGAGCAAGGGCAGGTGTCCTTGAGACTACTTTCCGCACAGAGACAGAGACAGACCTCTTCGGCGAGCAGGCAGTCCTTTGCGGCGGCGTATGTGCGCTGATGCAGGCAGGATTTGAGACACTGACAGAGGCAGGGTACGATCCGAGGAATGCATACTTCGAGTGTGTACACGAGATGAAACTTATCGTAGACCTGATCTACGAGTCAGGCTTTGCAGGAATGAGATACTCCATCTCCAACACCGCAGAGTACGGTGACTACATCACAGGACCGAAGATCATCACAGAAGAGACAAAGAAAGCGATGAAGAAGATCCTGTCCGACATCCAGGACGGCTCTTTTGCAAAAGAATTCCTTCTCGACATGTCACCGGCAGGCGGCCAGGCACACTTCCGCGCAATGAGGAAACTGGCGGCAGAGCACTCGGCAGAGAAAGTAGGAAAAGAAGTAAGGAGCCTCTATAGCTGGAGTGATTCCGATAAATTGATCAATAATTAATCGACAGGCAACGAGCCGGTCAATAAAAAGACGGTGAGGGTGTTGCAAAATGCAGAATTCCCGCAACATATAGCGTCGGCGCTTTAATTCGCTAAGCGATATATTGTGAGGTTCAAACATTATGCAACACCTTCGCTCATACCATCAAACCTTTCGCATCAAAAAAACGACCACTGACGGTATGGTCGTTTTTGCCTGTTTCACATCTCTTCTATCTTAATTAAGCAATCCCATTGACAGCCTTAGCCAGACGGGAAATCTTTCTGGAGCATGTGTTTTTGTGATAAACACCCTTGCTGCCGGCCTTGTTGATCTCAGTGATAGCGACGTTAAGAGCAGCCTTTGCCGCTTCTGCGTCTTTGTTAGCGATAGCTGTCTCTACTTTTTTAATGCAAGTCTTAACT
This sequence comes from uncultured Lachnospiraceae bacterium, assembly GCA_947363565.1. Lineage (GTDB taxonomy): Bacteria > Bacillota > Clostridia > Lachnospirales > Lachnospiraceae > MD308. Next base: position 78,964 of record CANAPP010000002.1, read on the forward strand.
TTGGATTTGATTGCTTTATTTCTTGCAGCCTTTGTTTCGTTTACTAAGATTCTTTTCTTTGCAGATTTGATATTAGCCAATTTGTCCACCTCCGATATATTATTTCGACTTTATGATCGATGATCCGTTCGTTAGATCCGGACACGGACGTTCTAACGAAACATACGAATTTATTTTATTCCAGGTTCCAGGTTCTGTCAATACATATTTGATGAAATATTATAAAAATTTATTATTGATTTTTCTTATTGAATTTAGCGATCCGGTAAAGAAAAAGGTGTAATTTTCCGATGCGCGGTGATATAATAGAAAAATATTGTAAAACAGCAGGAAGTTAGAACAGGGAGTATGGCATGGAAAAGGAAAAGGTCGAAGATAGTAAAATAATGGAAAGTGAGAATTCCTTACAGTCGGATGGCAATGTCAAGCAGGTCGTTGACTTTGCGTTGGAGGCAGGAAGGATACTGTTGAAAAACGGCGGCGAGATTTTCCGCGTGGAGGAGACGATCACGCGGATCTGCCAGCATTTCGGTGTGGAGCATGTGGATATATTTACGCTGAGCCACGGGATATTTGTCAGTGCGGAGAACGAAAAGGGGGATGCCTATACGAAGGTGAAACATATTCCCCTGTCGGGCGCGCACCTGGGCATTGTGGCGGAGGTGAATGAGCTTTCAAGGCAGATCGCGGAGGGGAAGGTGGAGCTTCCGAAGGCCAGGGAAAGGCTTGCTAAGATTGACCGGATACCGGCAAGCAACAGCGGGCTTCAGATCTTAGGCGCCGGGATCGCGGCGGCATGTTACGGATTCCTTATGGGATCTAATCTGACGGAGAGCGTGGTCGCCTTCTGCATCGGCTGTATTGTACAGGTGTGGGTCCTTTTGGCAAAGAAAGGCCGTCTGTCGAAGATTATCGTGAATATCGCCGGCGGGATGCTGATCATGTCCTTTGCGCTTTTGGCGCGGATGTTCGCGACGATGTCGCCGCTTCGCCTGGACGGGATAATTATCGGCGGGATCATGCCGCTGATCCCCGGACTTGCATTTACCAATGCGATCAGGGATATTGCGGACAGCGATTTCCTCTCGGGAACCGTGCGGATGATGGATGCGCTCATGGTCTTTGTGTATATTGCGGTGGGGGTGGGTATTGTGCTGATCACGTTCAATAACATGACAGGAGGATTTATCTTATGACCGTGCAGGAGATCATCAGCCATATGCTCTGTTCCTTTGTCGGGACGGTTGGCTTCGCAGTGATATACAGTGTGCCGAAGAAGTATTATTTTGCCTGCGGGATTACGGGGATGGCGGGGTGGCTCACCTTTCTTTTTGTCAGCTCACGGCCGTATATGTCGGCATCTGTCGCTTCGTTTTTCGGGGCCTTTGTCGTCGTGCTGATCGCAAGGATACTGACGGTTTATATGAAATGCCCGATCACGGTCTTTCTGATCCCCGGGATACTTCCGCTGGTGCCGGGGGCCGGCGTTTATTATACGGCCTACTATATTGTCACCAACCAGCTTACGCAGGCGTCATTAAAGGGGATTGAGTCGTTAAAGATCGCATTTGCTATCGTTATGGGGATAGTTATCGTCGTGTCCATACCCCGCGAAGTTTTCCATGTCATTTTCTGGGAAAGGAAGCGCAGGAAAAATGACGGAAAAGATTGAAGCTTCTGAATGAATTGTGGTACAATGTATTTACCATATACATAAGGAGGGATTTTTGTGATAGGTAAGACATTGCTCCAGATTTTGAGAGAAAGTACGTATACTACTGTGCTGAGCGGATATGCCATGCTTGAAGAGAGCGGTTACCCGGCTATCCGCGACGGCGAAGCATCATATGATATTGAACAGAAATATGGTTACTCGGCGGATGAGATGTTATCCAGTTCATTTTATACTGCCAGGACAGAACAGTTTTTTTCCTTTTACCGCAATGAAATCCTGAGTGTCCTTGACAAGCCGCCGGGGAAATGTTTCTATGAGATGGCGGAGCTGGAACGCCGGGGCCTTTTTAACTGTATTATTACGAGAAGAGTGTTCGGGCTGCCGGAGACAGCCGGGTGTAAGAATGTCATTAACCTGCATGGAAGTGTCTATGTCAATTACTGCCCGCACTGCAAGCGGAATTATCCCCTTGAGTATGTCCGTAATTCCAAGCGGGTGCCGATCTGCGAGAACTGCAGCACGGTGATCCGTCCGGGTATCTGTCTGTTCGGGGAGATGGTGGATAACCAGGTGATCACGCGGGCGGCACAGGAAGTGCAGAAGGCGGATGTCCTTCTGGTCCTCGGGACGAACTTAAAGACGCAGCTTTGCAGGCAGCTTGTGCAGTATTATGAAGGGAAGAAGCTGATACTGGTGAAGGAGACGCCGCATTTTGCAGACCGGTATGCGGATCTGGTGGTGAATGCGAGAGTGGACGATACACTGGAGAAAATAATTAACGAAATGGGAGAATAGTAATGAGTAAAGTAAGAACAAGATTTGCGCCAAGCCCGACAGGCAGGATGCATGTGGGGAACCTCAGAACGGCGCTTTATGCCTATCTGATCGCGAAGCACGAGGGCGGGGATTTTATGCTCCGGATCGAGGACACGGATCAGGTGCGCTTCGTGGAGGGGGCGCTTGAGATCATCTATCATACCCTGGAGGAGACAGGGCTTATCCATGACGAAGGGCCGGATAAGGACGGCGGTGTGGGACCTTATGTCCAGAGCGAGAGGAATGCGTCGGGGATTTATCTTGAATATGCGAAGAAGCTGATCAGTAAGGGCGATGCCTACTACTGCTTCTGCGACAAGGAGCGGCTTGCTTCCCTGAAGAGTACGGTGTCGGAGGACGGCGGCACGGAGATCGTCGTGTATGACAAGCACTGTCTTACGCTGAGCAAAGAAGAGGTTGAGGCTAATCTTGCGGCTGGGAAACCTTATGTCATCCGCTTTAACATGCCTACAGAAGGGACGACTACCTTTAAGGATGATATCTACGGGGATATTACCGTTCCCAATGAAGAGATGGAGGATCTGATCCTGATCAAATCGGACGGCTATCCGACGTATAATTTTGCCAATGTGGTTGACGATCATCTGATGGGTATCACCCATGTGGTGCGGGGGAATGAGTATCTGTCCTCAGCGCCGAAGTATAATAGGATCTACGAAGCTTTCGGGTGGGAGATACCGACTTATGTGCACTGTCCGCTGATCACGGATGAGAACCATAAAAAGCTGAGCAAGCGGTGCGGGCACTCCTCCTACGAGGATCTGATCGACCAGGGCTTTGTGACGGAGGCGGTGGTGAACTATGTGGCGCTCCTTGGCTGGTGTCCGCCGGACAACCGGGAGATTTTTTCCTTAGAGGAGCTGGTGGAGGCTTTTGATTACCGTCATATGAGCAAATCTCCGGCGGTATTTGACGTGGTGAAGCTTAAGTGGATGAACGGAGAATATCTGAAAGCTATGGATTTTGACCGGTTTTATGAGCTGGCGGAGCCGTATATCAAAGAGGCTGTCACGAAGGATTATGACTTTAAGAAGATCGCGGCACTGGTGAAGACAAGGATTGAGGTATTCCCGGATATTAAAGACCAGATTGATTTCTTTGAGACCTTGCCGGAGTACGATACGTCCATGTACTGTCACAAGAAGATGAAGACCGACGAGGAAAAGTCATTAGAAGTATTAAAGGATGTCCTTCCTCTCTTGGAGGCGCAGGAGGATTTCAGCAATGATGCGCTCTTTGGGCTTCTGAAAAAATACGTGGAGGAGAAGGGCGTCAAGGTAGGATTTGTCATGTGGCCTCTCCGTACAGCCGTATCAGGAAAGCAGAGTACCCCCGGCGGGGCGACAGAGCTTATGGAGATCTTTGGGAAAGAGGAGTCATTGGCGCGCATCCGCAGGGGAATTGAATTATTAAGTCAGGAGAGTCTATGAGTCTTAATGAAGCTCAGAAAGCGGCGGTTGCTCATTTCAAAGGACCGTGTTTGGTCCTGGCGGGCCCCGGTTCGGGGAAAACTCTTACCATTGCAAAGAGAATTGAATATTTGATCAAAGTATATAAGGTAAGGCCAGAAGAGATTCTGGTCATTACCTTTACGAAGTATGCGGCCGGGGAGATGCGGAAGCGGTTTTATCAGATCATGGGTTCTGACAGTTATCCGGTTAACTTCGGTACCTTCCATTCGGTCTATTATTGGATACTGAAGTGGGCATATGGCCTTGGTCGCACAAGTCTCCTTTCCGACAGGGAGAAATACGCTATCCTGCGTAAGATTACGGGAGGGCAGGAGGAAGACGGGCCGGAGGAGAGGGAAGAAGATTACCTTAGAGGGCTTACGGAGGAGATCGGCAGGGTGAAGAACAACCGGCAGGATATCGGGACGTATCATTCGCTCCGGAACCACAAGATGCCCTTCCGGGAGATATTTTCTGCCTATGAGGAGGAGAAAAAGAGGCTTGGGAAGATTGACTTTGAGGATATGCTTGTGTTCTGCTGCCGGCTTTTTGAGGAGCGCAGGGATATTTTGAAGAAATGGCAGCAGAAGTTCCCCTACATACTGATCGATGAATTCCAGGACATCAACCAGGTTCAGTATGATGTTATCCGTATGCTGGCGGCGCCCCTTTGCAATCTGTTTGTGGTCGGGGACGACGACCAGTCGGTGTACGGGTTCCGTGGATCTAAGCCGGAGATCATGCTGGAGTTTGAGAAGGACTATCCCGGGGCAAAGCGGATTCTTCTGGATGTGAATTACCGTTCGGATGCACATATCGTAAGCGGGGCGCTTAAGGTCATTTCCGGTAATAAAAAAAGATACGAAAAAGATATCCGCGCCTTTAAGGCCGGAGAGAATAAGATACAGCTCGTAAAGCTTAAAGATCCGATAGCGGAGAGTTTGTATGTGTTAAAGCAGATAGAAAAGCGTCTGGAGGAAGGGGTAAAAAAGGAGGAGATCGCCGTGCTGTTCAGGACGGCGGCAGATGCCCGGATACTGACGGAGGAGCTGCTTAAGCACCAGATTCCTTTTTCGATGAAGGAAAAGGTTTATAACATTTATGAGCATTTTACGGCTCGGGATATCCTGAGCTACATCCGGCTGGCAGCAGGCTGCGGAGAGAGGAAAGATTTCCTGCGGATCATGAACCGCCCAAACCGGTACATCGGGCGGGACAGCATGAGGGACGCTCAGGTGGGATTTGACAGCCTGCGGGAGTTTTACTGTGATAAGCGGTGGATGGTGGAGCGGATCGATGAGATGGAGGATGATATCCAGACCTTCAGCGCCCAGTCGCCCTATGCCGCCATCGAGTTTATCCGAAAGAGCATCGGGTATGACGGGTTCCTGAAAGAATATGCAGAGTACCAGCGGCTTGACTTCGGGCAGCTGTCAGAAACGCTTGACAAGGTACAGGAATCGGCGAAAGTATATGCCACCCTGGAGGAATGGCTGGCTCATGTGGAAACGTACGGAGAGCTTCTGCTTAAGAGGCAGAAGGAGCAGGAATCTAAAGGTAGCGAGGAGGGCATTGCCCTTCATACCATGCACGGGGCGAAGGGCCTTGAGTATGACACGGTGTTTATCATCGGGGCCAATGAGGGGACCATGCCCTATCGCAAGGCAACGCTTGAAAAGGAGATCGAAGAGGAGCGCAGATTGTTCTACGTGGCCATGACAAGAGCCAAACGTATGCTCATTATCAGCCATACGAAAGAGAAAAATGGAAAAAATATGTCAAGTTCCCGCTTTGTATACGAATTGGCAGGTAGTCAAAACGGAAAAAATGATGTAGAATAAAACATGTATGTAGTAAATTGTCGCAGGAGGAAGCTATTGTAATGAGAAGAAGAATATTTACGGTGCTGGCAGTTGTGCTGATCTGCGCGGCAGGACTTGGCGGATGTAAGAAGCATGTCGGGACACCGGAGGACAATGCGGCATCAGGTGAGGAGAGCGAAGAGAACAGGGAGACGGCCAGAGAGGAGAAAAAACTGATCGGGTTCAGTGTCATTGACATGAAAAATCCGTATTTTATTACACTGGAGAATGCTGCAAGGGAGGCGGCAGAGCAGAAGGGATACGAGCTTTTGATGGAAGATCCCGGGACAGACCCAGGGGAACAGGCATTGCAGATCCAGGAGATGATCGACAAAGGGATCTCGGCCATCATCTTAAGTCCGGTTGACTGGGAAAAGATCACCTCATCCCTCAAAGCGCTTAAGGAAGCGGGCGTTCGGATCATCAATGTGGATACGCAGGTGAAGGAGATGGAATATGTGGATGCTTATATCGGCTCGGATAATTATAATGCCGGGTATATCTGCGGGGAGGATCTGATCCGAAGATGCCCGGAGGGCGGCAAGATAGCCATTTTAGAATGTCCTACGCAAAATTCCATCAACGACCGCATTACAGGCTTCGAGGAAGCGATAGCGAAAGCAGAGAAAGGCTTCGAGGTGGTCGCGAGAGCGGATACGACTGGAGAGTTTGAGCGGGCTCTTGAGGAGTCAGAAAAGATGCTGGAGGAGTATCCGGATATTGTGGCCATTATGTGCGGGAATGACCAGATTGCCGTGGGTGCAACTACATCGGTGAATGTGGCGCGGGCGAAGGATGTCCTGATCTACGGGGTGGACGGCTCGCCGGATATCAAGAAGGAGCTTCAAAAGCCCGATACCCAGATCGCCGGCACGGCGGCCCAGTCCCCGATACATCTCGGCCAGGAGGCGGCGAAGATCGCGGATTGTATACTGACCGGTCAGAAGTTTGAAAAGGAAACTTATGAAGAAGTATTTATGATCAACAAGGATAATGTCGGTATGTATGGAGTGGATGGCTGGCAGTAGTATCCGGAAAGGAGAAAGATGCGAAAGACACAAGGAAGACCAATACCGTTAGGAGTTACCGTTACAGAGGATGAGGTGAATTTTTCCGTGCCCGTTCCCGGAGAAAAGGAGTGCAGCCTCCTTTTGTATCATCCGGGAAGGACTAAGCCTTATGCGGCATACCCCATGACAGACAGTGTAGGGGAAGTGCGTTATATGGCATTAAGGGACATGGGAAAGCGATCCTATGAATATAATTATATGATCGACGGCGAAGTTGTCCTGGATCCTTATGCCAGAGCGCTGGCAGGCAAGGAAAAGTGGGGGCGGGAAAGAGAGGAAAAGGAGCATGAGGTGAGGGGCGTGATCTGCCGTGAAAGCTATGACTGGGAGGGGGATAAGACGTTAAAGATCCCCTGGCATAAGGTTATTGCCTACAGCCTCCATGTCAGAGGTTTCACTAGGGATACTACGTCGAAGGTGAAGCATAAGGGTTGCTTTGAGGGCGTGATAGAAAAGCTTCCTTATCTTAAGGACCTGGGTGTCAACCAGATCCAGTGCATGCCGGTCTATGAGTTTGAGGAATGCGGCCTGAAGCGCAATTACTGGGGGTACGGCAAGGCGTACTGCTTTGCACCGAAAAGTGCGTATTCCGCGGATGGCAACGGGGCGCGTTCGCTGAAAAATATGGTGAAAGCCTGCCATAAGGAAGGGATGGAGGTCGTCCTTGAGATGCCTTTTGACGATGCGATGCCCAAGCAGATGATGGAAGACTGCCTGCGCTATTACATGATGGAGTATCATATCGACGGCTTTATCCTGAATCCGTCAGTGGCGCCGATGGACGCGATTTGCCAGGATCCGTTTTTGAAGGATACCAAGATCATGCATCACGACACAGGCTTTGAGAACACTATGCGCCGTTTCCTCAAAGGAGATGAGGGGATGGTTTCGGAGGTGATCTACTGGCTTCGGCACTGTTCCAGCACAGACGGGACGTTTAATTACGTGGCGAGCCATACAGGATTTACGCTAAACGACCTTGTCTCCTACGACAGCAAGCATAATGAGGCTAACGGCGAGAACAACCAGGACGGGCCGGATTACAACTTTAGCTGGAACTGCGGGGCGGAAGGTCCGAGCCGGAAGAAGGATATCGTGGCGTTGAGGAGAAGGCAGATAAGAAATGCATTCCTGCTGGTCCTTCTGGCCCAGGGGACGCCGTGCATACTGGCAGGAGATGAGTTTTACAATTCCCAGAAGGGGAATAATAATGTCTATTGCCAGGATAACCCGACAGGTTGGGTGAACTGGGACAGATTGTTAAAAGAACCGAAGCTCCACGATTTTGTGAAAAAGATCATTGCTATCCGAAAGACTTACAGCGTATTCTCCCCGGAGAAGGAGATGCTTGGGGCAGACCGTACAGGGTGCGGCGTGCCGGATGTGTCCTACCACGGGGAAAGTGCGTGGCGGGTTCCTTCGGAGGTGTCAAGCAGGCAGCTTGGTGTCTATTACAGCGGCGGTTCCTTAGACGGTGAGGACTGCTATGTCATCTATAACATGCACTGGCTCAGCCATTCCTTTGCGCTGCCCGCGCTTGCCAAGGAGAAAAAGTGGCGGGTCATTGCCGGTACAGACGGCGTCGCGGAGAGCGAAGAGCCGGTGACGAATCAAAAACGTATTGAGGTGAAAGCCAGGACGGTCATCGTTCTGGCCGGCAGGTAATATGGGACTTAATTCCTTTCAGTTAAAATGTATTGCAGTCATAACGATGATCATTGACCACACGGGAGCCGTATTGTTCCCGGGAATTCTGATGTTTCGGTATATCGGAAGGATTTCCTTCCCCATCTTCTGTTTTTTGCTGGTGGAAGGATTTTTCCATACGAAAGATGTCAGGAAATATATGCTTCGCTTGGGGATGTTCGCGGTGATATCGGAGATCCCCTACGATTTGGCGTTCCGGAATACGGTACTGGAAGTTGAACACCAGAATGTATTTTTTACTTTGTTTGTCGGCGTTGTGATGATGTATGCCCTGGAGATGAGCGGGGAATGGCCGGTGAAGGCGGTGGAAGTGGTCTTGGCTATGTGGGCGGCCAGTGTCTGCTGCTCGGATTACAGCTACAAGGGGATCATGCTTATCGCCGTCTATTATTTCCTGCGAAAGCAGAAATGGGCAAAGCACAGCGCCGGCGCGGCGTGGAATCTTCTCTGGGGAGAGATCCAGAGGTACGGGGCGTTTGCGACGGTCTTTCTCACGCTCTACAACGGGGAGAAGGGGCCGTCCATGAAATATTTTTTCTATCTGTTCTATCCGGCGCATCTGCTCGTGCTGTATGGAATCCATTGCCTTGTCCAGGCCGTTTAGAGGAATAAGGCGGCCGGCAATCCGGCAAGGTGCGGACGCCAGCTATGGAGTTTGTCGGATTTTTGTAAAAAGTAATAAAATTGTCAGAGTGAATTTTCCGCTCATGATACGGTTAGAAAAGAGGAGAATCTGTTATGAAGATACTGGGGCATTTGCATACGATCAACCACCACAAATATTTGGTGATGAAGCACTGCTTTAAAGTCGGACTGTATAAGCAGGGCCTTCTTCACGATCTTTCCAAATATTCCCCCACGGAATTTCTTGTGGGCTGCAAGTATTACCAAGGGACGAGAAGCCCGAATAACGCGGAGCGTGAGGCTACCGGCTATTCGCGGGCGTGGCTCCACCACAAGGGCCGCAACAAGCATCATTATGAATACTGGATTGACTACAGCGTGAATAAGGAAGAGGGCATCGTGGGACAGAAGATGCCTGTAAAATACGTGGCCGAGATGTTCATGGACCGGGTGGCGGCCTCGAAGACCTATCAGGGTGTAAGCTATACGGACAGGCACCCGCTGGAGTATTACGAGGACGGGGCAGGGAAGCTTGGCAGGATGATCCATCCGGAGACGGCGTATCTTCTGCATTCCCTGTTAAAGATGCTGGCTGCGGAGGGTGAGGAGAAGACCTTCCGGTATATCCGGTATCATGTTCTGGGAAAGAGAAAGCCGGGAATCAAAAGGCTTTTTGACCGAAAAAGGCGGGAGAAAAATAAATAAAAAATTTTAAAAATATTATTGACATTTTTTGGTTTATATAGTAATATACTCTTCGGACGGTTTGAGAAGTCTATGCGGAAGTGTCGGAACTGGCAGACGAGCAAGACTAAGGATCTTGTAGCTTTCGGGCTGTGTGGGTTCAAGTCCCATCTTCCGCATGAAAAACTCTGTATCTGATGGATACAGAGTTTTTGTCATGTACAAAAGGAATTTGTCGGATAAAAAGGAGAAGAGATGGAAAAAGTAGAAACAAGACGGACCGGCCAGATGGATATGCTCAACGGCCCACTGACAGGTAAGATCATATTATTTGCGCTGCCGTTGGCGGCTAGCAGCATCCTGCAGCAGCTGTTCAATGCCGCCGACGTGGCAGTAGTGGGGCGGTTTGCCGGCAATCAGGCGCTGGCAGCGGTGGGCGGCAACAGCTCGGTGATCAACTTGCTGGTGAATCTGTTCGTGGGATTCTCAGTGGGTGCGAATGTGGTGATCGCGCGCTATATCGGGGAGGGGAAGGCGGACAAGATCGCAAAGACCGTCCACACCGTTATCTCCATGGCTCTGATCTGCGGGTTTATTCTGGCGGTTCTTGGCAATGTGGTGGCAGCGCCGCTCCTTAAGCTGATGAATACGCCGGCGGAAGTATTGCCACTGGCGACAGTGTATCTTAAGATCTATTTCGGCGGCATGCCTTTTTTCATGCTTTACAACTTCGGATCGGCGATCCTTCGGAGCGTGGGGGACACGAAAAAGCCGTTGTACTGCCTGGTCCTGTCCGGGGTGATCAATGTGGGGCTCAACCTCTTACTTGTGGTCGTGTTCAAGCTGTCGGTTGTGGGCGTGGCGGTGGCCACGGTGACGGCCAACGGTGTCAGTGCGGCGCTGATTTTATTATTCCTCAGTAAAAGCAGAGAAGCGATCCGTCTTAACTTAAGGCAGCTTATCCTTGACCGGGAAGAGATGGTGAAGATCATTAAGATCGGTGCGCCGGCAGGCCTGCAGGGAATGGTGTTTTCTTTTTCAAATGTATGTATACAATCTGCGATCAATGGCTTCGGGACTAATGCCATCGCAGGCTCTGCGGCGGCATTAAACTACGAGTTTTTCACGTTTTTTGTCACAAGCGCATTTACCCAGGCGGCGGTGACCTTTACCAGCCAGAATTACGGGGCGAGGCAGTATGGGCGGTGCAAGCGGGTGTGGCGCATCAGCGCTCTTCTGGGCGTGTGCGGCACAGGACTGCTGAGCTTGGTGTTCGTGACGGGGAGAGAGTTTTTCCTCAGTATCTTTGCGGCGGATGCGGCGGCGGTAAGCTATGGGGCGGTCCGTATGCTCCACATCCAGGTATTCAGCTTCATGCCGCCTCTCTATGAGGTGACAGGTGGTGTGCTTAGGGGGATGGGCTACTCCATGACTCCGGCAGTGCTGACCATGTTTGGCTCCTGCGTGGTGCGGGTGATCTGGATATACACCGTGTTTGCCTGGAAACCGACGCTGCCGGTGCTGTTTTGGGTATATCCGTTTTCGTGGATAATCACCATAGCTTTAGTGGTGGGAGCGTATTTCCTTATCGGAAGAAAGGCATTAGTAAAAGATCAGTAGACCGGGGTGACGGATATGGCACAGGAAAACCGTAGATATATCGCAATTGACCTGAAGTCCTTTTACGCTTCTGTGGAGTGTGTGGAGCGGGGACTTGATCCCATGACGACGAATCTGGTGGTGGCTGATCTTGGCCGCACGGAGAAGACGATCTGCCTGGCGGTGTCCCCGTCCTTAAAAGCCTACGGGATATCGGGCCGGGCTAGGCTTTTTGAGGTGGTGCAGAAGGTGAAGGAGGAAAATGCCAGGCGGCAGGAGTGTGCGCCAGGCCATAGGCTCGAAGGTGCCTCCTGGGATGATAACGAGCTTAAGGAACGGCCGGAGAAGGCTATCGATTACATCGTCGCGCCGCCAAGGATGGCTCACTATATCCGGTACAGTACGAGGATCTACGAGATATATCTGAACTATGTGGCGCCGGAGGACTGCCATGTGTATTCCATTGATGAAATCATGATGGATGTGACGGATTATCTTGGCACTTACCGGCTTACGCCCAGGGAGCTTGCAGGGAAGATCATGCGGGATATCCATGACGCTACAGGGATCACGGCTACGGCCGGCATCGGGACGAATCTCTATCTGTGCAAGGTCGCCATGGATATTGTGGCGAAGCATATCCCGCCGGATAAAAACGGGGTGCGTATCGCGTCGCTCAATGAAAAGAGCTACCGACGGATCCTCTGGTCACACCGGCCGATCACTGATTTCTGGCGCGTAGGCCAGGGGTATGCGAAGAAGCTTGCTGCGCAGGGCTTATTTACCATGGGGGACGTGGCGAGATGTTCCGTGGGGAAGCCGGATGAATATTATAACGAAGAACTGCTCTACCGGATGTTCGGGGTCAACGCAGAGCTCCTGATCGATCATGCGTGGGGCTATGAGCCCTGCACCATGGCGGAGATCAAGGCCTACAGGCCGAAGGAGAACAGCGTCATGTCCGGACAGGTATTGCACTGCCCCTATACGTCCGATAAGGCGAGGGTCGTCGTCCGGGAGATGGCAGAGATGCTATCTCTTGACTTGGTGGATAAGCGGCTGGTGACAGATCAGCTCGTGCTGACGGTAGGATATGATAGGGAAAATCTGTCGTCTCCAAAGATGAAGGATTATAAAGGGGAGATGACCACGGACCGTTACGGGCGCAGGATTCCCAAGCATGCCCACGGCACGGCGAATCTCGGGGAACAGACGTCCTCCGGCAGGATGATCACCGATGCGGTCTTAGCACTGTATGACCGGATCATCAATAAGAATTTCCTGGTCAGGAGGATAGCTCTCGGCGCCAACCATGTGGTGGATGAGCGTGCAGTGAAAAGGGAACCAGCTTTTGAACAGCTTGACCTGTTCACCGATTACAGTGCTCTGGAAAAAGAGCAGGAGGCGAAAAAGGCTAAGCAGGATAAGGAGAGGAAGCTTCAGGAGGCCATGCTGGAGATAAAAAAGCGGTACGGGAAAAATGCAGTCCTTAAAGGGACGAATCTGGTGGATGGCGCCACCGCCGTAGACCGGAATAAGCAGATCGGCGGGCATAAGGCATAAAGAAATCCGGGAAGCGCCGGGATGATCAGGAGAAAGGATATGCGGTATGTTAAAGTTTGATTATGATGAAAGACACCGGTACGATGACATCATAGACCTTCCGCGCCCGGTGTCAAAGACGCACTCGCCCATGCCGTCAGCCGACCGCGCGGCACAGTTTGCACCCTTCGCGGCGCTTACCGGCCACGGGGAGGCAGTAAAAGAGACGGCACGGCTGACCGGCAAAAGGATTGAGCTTGACGAAAGCTGCAAGGCGGTTTTGGATGACAGGCTTAAGAAGATCAGGGAGGCGTTAGACAGCCGCCCTGCAGCCGTCATCACTTACTTTGTGCCCGACAGCCAAAAGAAGGGCGGTGTCTATGAGGAAGCGGCCGGGCGCGTCGTAGGGATAGACGGTTACTTAAGACAGATACTCTTCGAGGATGGGAGGAGGATATCCATGGATGAGATCATCGGGATTGAAAGTCAGGATATCGTCTTTTCCCCTGAGATCTCATAAGACCAATCCGTCCAGAAGGGCGATGCGCGCTAAGCGGCATTTTTCTTCCACCGCCGGTTAAGCTTTCTCTTCCGGTAGAAGTAATACGGGATCAGAAGCAGCGCGGTAGCCGCCCAGGCGATAGGGTAGCTTACCAGTATGGTGAAAAGCTCCCGGCGGATCGGAGTCACGAACAGTATCCAGGGAAGCCTTACCAGGCAGACGCCGCCCAGGGTGATCAGCGTCGGGATCATCACGTCCCCGATACCGCGGAGCGCCCCGGTAAAGATCTCCACAAAGATAAAGATCGCGTAGCTTGGCACGATATTGAACATCATATACACGCCGAGCCCGATCACGGTACTGTCGGAGGTAAACAGAGAAAGGAGCGGCCGGGCAAGGGCTAAAAGCCCGATAAGGATTGAGCCGCACAGCGTCAGGGACATAAAAAGGCAGACACGGACGCTTTTATATACCCGGTCAAGCTTTCCCGCGCCGTAGTTCTGACCCGCGAAGGTAGTGATGGAGATGCCGAAGGCCCCGCTCACCGCCCAGAAGATCAGGTCCACTTTTCCGTATGCCGCCCACGCCGCGGCAGTATCCGTCCCGAATTGGTTGATGGAGGTCTGGATGATGATGTTGGTAAGCCCGTACATGGAGGACTGGATTCCGCCCGGAAGCCCGATGCGAAGCTCCGCCAGAAGAAGGGGCAGGTCGATCCGGATATCCCGCGGGATCAGCCGCAGCATATCATAGGAAGTCATCAGCGCACGGATCACAAGGAGGGCGCTTGCCGCCTGGGAGATGATCGTGGCAAGGGCAGCGCCTTTGATGCCCATGTTAAAGTATACGACCAGGACGACGTCCAGGATGATATTTAACACGCAGCATACGATCAGGTAGTAGAGCGGGCGTTTGGAATCGCCCACGGCCCGCATGATGCCGGAACCCATATTGTAGATGAGCGTGGCGGTGATCCCCAGGAAGTAGATCCTGAGGTACCCGACGGAATCTGCCATAATATCTTCCGGTGTTTTCATGACCGATAAAAGGGCAGGCGTAGCCAAGCATCCTGCTGCAGTGATCAGGATGCTTGCGATGATGGAAAATGCAGCCGCCGTATGGAGCGCCGTGTGGAGCTTTTGTGTATTCTTCGCCCCGTAAAACTGTGAGATGATTACCGCCGCGCCGTTGGAGAGGCTGGTAAAGAACATGACGACCTGGTAGGTCAGGACCGCGGCGGACCCGCCTACACTTGCCAGCGCGGCCTTTCCCACGAAGCGTCCCACGATCACTGCGTCCACCGTATTATAAAGCTGCTGGAACAGCGTCCCTACGACGATGGGAAAAAAGAACATAAGGAGCTGCTTCCAGATGATCCCGTCGGTGATCTCATTCTTCAATCCATGTTTATCCATAACTTTTTCAGACATAGCCATTCCCCCAAAAATAAAGCTAATCCCACCTTATCATTAAGTGGACAAAAACGCCAGTACATTTTCAAAAAAATATGTATTTACGGGCAATTTGGTGTATAATAAATGAAGAATCAGACAAGATGCGTGAAGGAACGTAAGGGAGGGAAAGGAATGTTAGAGAAACTGGATTTAACGAAGACGCTTGGGAAAGAAGAGTACAAGGAGAAGATGCAAAAGCTCATGCCGAAGATCGGCAGGCTCCAGCGGGAATGCAAGGATCTGGGCATCCCGATCATGATCGCATTTGAAGGGTACGACGCGGCGGGAAAGGGCGTGCAGATCAGCGAGCTTATTAAGGCGCTCGATCCGAGAGGCTTTGAGGTGCACGCGGTGAAGACCGAGACGAAGGAAGAGCGGATGCACCCGTTTTTGTGGAGGTTCTGGACGAAGATGCCGGCGAAGGGGCGCATAGCTATCTACGACAGCAGCTGGTACCGTAAGGTTCTCATTGACCGCTTTGACAAGCGGACGAAAAAAAGCGAGCTAGCGAAGGCTTATGATTCCATCTGTGCGTTTGAGGAGATGCTCACTGCAGACGGCATGGTGCTCATAAAGATATTCCTGACCATCGATAAGAAGGAGCAGAAGAAGCGCTTTAAGAAGCTTTTAGCTTCTAAGGAGACGGCATGGCGGGTCGGGGAGGACGATAAGAAGCGCAACAAGGAGTTTGAAGAATACCAGGCCATCAACGAGGAGATGCTTCTTAGGACCGATACGGAGTACGCGCCCTGGAATATCGTGGAGGCCGTGGACAAACGGTTCGCGACAGCGAAGATCTACTCCATCGTGGCGAAGATCCTTGACGAGAAGGTATCAGAGGTGAAGGAGCGGAAAAAGGCGGCCGAGGAAGCGGCATCTAGGCTTGCCAGGACGCCTGAGGAGGCAGCGGCCGAGCCTGAGGACAGAGCGGACGGCGACAGGAGGATGGGCGAGTCCATTCTTTCAAGGGCGGATTTAAGCCTTTCTTATACAAAGGAAGAGTACAAGGAGCAGCTTGACGGGCTTACGAAGCGGATCGAGAAGCTCCACGGGGAGCTTTACCGCAGGAGGATCCCGGTAGTGCTTGGATTCGAAGGATGGGACGCCGGGGGAAAGGGCGGCGCCATCAAGCGGCTCACCGAGAAGATGGATCCGAGAGGATATGTGGTGCATCCTACCGCTTCGCCCAATGATATCGAGAGACAGCACCATTATCTGTGGAGGTTCTGGACAGACATGCCGAAGGCCGGCCATGTGACCATCTTTGACCGGACATGGTACGGGCGGGTGATGGTCGAGCGTATCGAAGGCTTCTGCACAAAGCAGGAGTGGCAGAGAGCCTACAAGGAGATCAACAGCATGGAGCGCGATCTGTCCGACGCAGGGGCGATCGTTCTGAAGTTCTGGATGCAGATTGATAAAGACGAGCAGGAGCGCAGGTTTAAGGCAAGGCAGGAGAACCCCGAAAAACAGTGGAAGATCACTGATGAGGACTGGCGCAACCGGGAAAAATGGGAGCAGTACGAGGAGGCGGTCAACGAGATGCTCATCCGCACCTCCACCCCTTACGCGCCGTGGATCGTCGTGGAAGGAAACGATAAATATTACGCCAGGATAAAAGTACTTGAGACAGTAGTGAATGCCATCGAAGAGAGGCTTAAGGATTAAAAAGGATTGATGGAAAGTATGACGATCAGGGAGCAGTTAGAGCGCCGGGAGACGGAGTATTTGAGCCGGTACGCGGCGCTCAGCAGAAATTCAAAAGGAAGAAAGCGCAAGGAACCCCAGTGCGATATCCGTCCGGTGTTCCAGAGGGACAGGGATCGGATACTGCACTGCAAGGCATTCAGGCGGCTGAAGCAAAAGACCCAGGTGTTTCTGCTGCCAAACGGCGACCATTACCGCACAAGGCTCACCCACACGCTGGAGGTGTCCCAGAATGCCAGGACCATCGCCAAAGCGCTGCGGCTCAATGAAGATCTGACGGAGGCCATCGCTCTCGGCCATGACCTGGGGCATACGCCCTTCGGCCATGCAGGAGAGCGGGCGCTCAACGAAGTGAACCCCTTTGGATTCTGCCACAATGTCCAGAGTGTGCGCATCGTAGAGCGGCTGGAGAAGGAGGGAAGAGGGCTCAACCTCACCTGGGAGGTGGTGGACGGCATCCTAAACCACAAGTCCAGCGGGAATCCCCGGACCCTTGAGGGGCAGATCGTGCGGCTTTCCGACAAGATCGCCTACTTAAACCATGATATCGACGATGCTATCCGGGGCGGGATACTGACCGAGAGGGAAATCCCGGAGGAGTTCCATAAGATCCTGGGGGATACCACGAGAAAGAGGCTCAATACGCTGATCCATGATGTGGTCACAAACAGCATGGATCAGCCAAAGATCTCGATGTCAGAAGAAGTGGAGGAGGCCATGAAGGAGCTTCGGGCGTTCATGTTCGAGCGGGTCTACCTGAACCCCGTGGCTAAAAGGGAAGAGAAAAAGGCCGTCCGCATGATCAGGGATCTGTACCGGTTCTACATGGAAAATCTCGACGAGATCCCGAAGGAGTACCAGTCCATGCAGGGTGAATCCGGGGTGAACAGTGAGCAGATGGTGTGCGATTATATCGCCGGGATGACCGATACATACGCAGTAAAAAAGTTTGAAGATTATTTTGTTCCAAAATCTTGGAAAATTTAAAAGGAAATCCGGTACTTTTGTCGAATATTATATATGAGGGCTATTTTGAGGCAGATCAAAAGGGTGTTTGCATATGTATTATTCGGATGATATTATTGAAGAAGTAAGGATGAAAAATGATATTGTCGATGTAATTTCAGGTTACGTCAGGCTTCAGAAGAAGGGAAGCTCTTATTTCGGGCTTTGTCCGTTCCACAATGAAAAGTCTCCATCCTTCTCGGTGAGCAGGCAAAAGCAGATGTATTACTGCTTCGGCTGCGGCGCCGGGGGCAATGTATTCACCTTCCTGATGGAGTATGAGAATTTTTCTTTTCAGGAGGCGTTAAAAGCGCTTGCCGACAGGGCCGGGGTGTCTCTTCCCGAGGAGGAGTATTCCGGGGAGGCGAAGAGACGTGCGGATCTTAAGGCTACCCTCCTGGAGATCAATAAGCTGGCGGCGAAGTATTACTATGCACAGTTAAGGCAGCCGCAGGGAGCAGCAGGACTTAAGTATCTTAGGGACAGGCAGCTTGGCGACCATATGCTGAGAGCCTTCGGTCTTGGATATTCCAACAAATACAGTGATGATCTGTACCAGTATTTAAAAGGAAAAGGTTATAAAGATGATATACTTGCAAAAGCCGGGCTTATCAGTTATGATGAGCGTCAGGGTGTCTATGACAAATTCTGGAACCGGGTGATGTTCCCCATCATGGATGTGAATAACCGGGTGATCGGATTCGGCGGGCGGGTGATGGGCGATGCAAAACCCAAATACTTAAACTCCCCGGAGACAGCCATCTTTGACAAGAGCCGGAATCTCTACGGGCTTAATCTGGCGAGACGGTCGAAGAAGCCGTATTTTCTGTTGTGCGAGGGGTATATGGATGTCATTGCCCTGCATCAGGCAGGCTTTGACAACGCAGTCGCCTCTCTTGGCACGGCATTGACAGAGGGACATGCGGCTCTGATCAGGCGGTACGTAAAAGAGGTCTACCTGACCTATGACAGCGATGACGCCGGCACGCGGGCGGCGCTCCGGGCGCTCCCTATCCTTCGGGACGCAGGGATCACGGCGCGTATCATCCGCATGGAGCCTTATAAAGACCCGGATGAGTTCGTTAAGAACCTGGGAGCGGAAGCTTTTGAGGAGCGGATAGCCAGGGCGAGGAACGGTTTCCTCTACAGTCTCGAGGTGCTGCGCAGGGATTATGACATGGATTCGCCCGAAGGGAAGACGGATTTCATGAAGGAGGCCGCAAGGAGGCTTTCGGAGTTCACGGAGGAGATTGAACGTAATAATTATATCGAGGCGGTTGCGAAGGAGTACCGGGTAGGGTATGATGAGCTTAAGAAACTGGTCGTTAACATGGCGGTACAG
The DNA here is from genome assembly GCA_947363565.1 of uncultured Lachnospiraceae bacterium. Lineage (GTDB taxonomy): Bacteria > Bacillota > Clostridia > Lachnospirales > Lachnospiraceae > MD308. Next base: position 98,025 of record CANAPP010000002.1, read on the forward strand.
GCAGGGCTGGCGGCGCCTGCAAAGAGGCCGAAGTCCGGGCGGGGAAGCGTCAAAGGAAAGGAAGACGGGATATTTAAGTCCCAGAAGATACTGCTTACCTGGCTGATCGAGGATAAAGGGATATTTGACCAGATCAGTAAGTATGTCACTCCGGAAGATTTTTCGGAGGGGATCTGCCGGACGGTCGCCGGGCTCCTCTATGAGCAGTATGAGGAGGGAGAGGTGAACCCGGCGAAGATCATGAACCATTTTACCGATGAGGAAGAGCACCGGGAGGTGGCGGGGCTGTTTCACACGAGGATACGTGAGCTTTCCACGGCGCAGGAGAGAGAAAAAGCGCTTAAGGAGACCATTATCCGCGTGAAGAACCATAGCATCGAGCAGGCTGGAAAGGACTGGAATGCAGCAGATATCGAGGGGATGCAGAGGCTTATGAAAGCGAAAAGAGACTTGCAGAACCTCCATAAACTGCATATTTCCGTTAATTAAGGATAAAATATAATCAAGCTATGAGAGGATGGGTACTACATGGAAGAGAATGTGGCAAAATTTGAGGAGAAATTAAAGGAACTGGTTGCACTTGGAAAAAAGAAGAAGAGTATTCTGGAGCTTCAGGAGATTAATGACTTTTTCTCCGATATGGAGCTTAGCCTGGATCAGATGGAGAAGGTATACGAATATCTGGAGGCCCAGAATATCGATGTCCTGCGTATCGGGTCTGACAGCGACGACCTTGACGATCTTGACGATGTGGATATCGTCATCAGCGAGGAGAGCGATGTGGACTTAGAAAAGATCGACCTGTCTGTGCCGGATGGCGTGAGCATCGACGATCCGGTGAAGATGTACTTAAAGGAGATCGGGAAGGTGCCTCTTTTAACGGCGGAGGAAGAGGTGGATCTGGCAAAGCGTATGGCAGACGGTGACGAGAGCGCGAAGAAGCGTCTTGCCGAGGCGAACTTACGTCTTGTTGTCAGCATCGCGAAGCGGTATGTGGGGCGCGGCATGCTGTTCCTTGATCTGATCCAGGAGGGGAATCTGGGTCTGATCAAGGCAGTTGAAAAGTTTGATTACCATAAAGGCTTTAAGTTCAGTACCTATGCCACATGGTGGATCCGTCAGGCAATCACGAGGGCGATCGCGGACCAGGCCAGGACGATCCGTATCCCGGTGCATATGGTGGAGACGATCAACAAGCTTATCCGGGTATCCAGACAGCTCCTGCAGGAGTTGGGGCGCGAACCTGCGCCGGAGGAGATTGCCGAAGAGCTGGACATGCCTGTGGACAGAGTGCGGGAGATCTTAAAGATATCCCAGGAGCCGGTTTCTTTGGAGACGCCGATCGGGGAAGAGGAAGACAGCCATCTCGGGGACTTTATCCAGGATGATAATGTGCCTGTGCCTGCGGAGGCCGCTGCCCAGACCTTGCTTAAGGAGCAGCTTGACGATGTGCTTGATACGCTGACCGAGAGGGAGCAGAAGGTATTAAGGCTGCGCTTCGGGATGAATGACGGGCGTGCCCGCACCCTCGAAGAAGTAGGCAAGGAATTCGATGTGACCCGTGAGCGTATCCGCCAGATCGAGGCGAAGGCATTAAGGAAGCTGCGCCATCCGAGCAGGAGCAGGAAGCTTCGGGATTACTTGGATTAAGCAGGCAGATGATGGAATTATCAAAGAGACTGTCTGCGGTTGCGCGTCTTGCGGACAGGTGCGGCTGTGTCGCAGACATCGGGACGGATCACGGGTATGTGCCGATCTTCCTTGTGGAGTCGGGGATTGCAGACCGGGGCATTGCCATGGATGTAAACGAGGGCCCGCTTTTACGTGCCAGGCTGCATATTGAGAGCGCCGGACTGTCAGACAGGATAGAGACAAGGCTTTCGGACGGGCTTAAGGGACTTAATGCCGGGGAGGCAGATACGATGATCGCCGCGGGGATGGGCGGCGGCCTGATCATCCGGATCCTCAGTGAGGGGAAGGATGTGGCGGAGACTCTCGAAGCGTTTATCCTGCAGCCACAGTCGGAGATTTTTAAGGTCAGGAAGTATCTTTCAGACCACGGATTTGTCATCGTGAAAGAGGATATGGTCCTGGAGGACGGTAAATTTTACCCGATGATGAAGGCTGTGCACGGTGAGCCGGAAAGCTATGAGGAGTACGAGTACATTTACGGGAAAAAGCTTTTAAAAATGCGCCATCCAATCCTTAAGGAGTTCCTGCTAAGGGAGAAGAGGCTTAAGGAAGCTGTCATAAAGAATCTGCGCGGCCATGCGGAGAGTGACAGCGCAAGGTTAAAGCTTGGGCAGATGGAGAGGGAAGTATCCGATATCCTGCAGGCACTCAGGTGCTTTCAGTGATGTCTTTCAGGGGAGGAAGAAAAGAAGATGATATGCAGGGAAATTATAGAAGTGATCGAGAAGGACTTTCCGCGGGAGTGTGCCCTTGAGTGGGACAATGTAGGGCTTCTTGCGGGCAGGGATGATAAAGAGGTTAAGTGCATATACATAGCTCTGGATGCAACGGATGAGGCTGTCGGGATGGCAGCGACAGCGGGGGCGGATATGCTGGTGACGCACCATCCGCTGATCTTTGGCGGGCTTAGGCGGGTGAGTAACCAGGATTTTACCGGCAGGCGCCTGCTTACGTTGATCCGGCAGGATATTTCGTATTATGCCATGCACACGAATTATGATGTGTGCAGGATGGGAAGGCTTGCGGGAGAGAGGCTTGGCTTTGAAGGCTCAAAGATCCTGGAGGTTACGGGTGAAAAAGAAGGCCCTGTGGGAATCGGTGAGATAGCATATCTGCCGCGGGAGATGAGTTTGGGTGAGTGCGCAGAGGCGGTAAAGGCTGCCTTTGGGCTTTTGCATGTGAAGATATACGGAGATCTTGGCCGTACGGTCTTTCGGGCGGCGGTCTGCCCGGGTTCCGGGAAGAGTGTGATCAAAGAGGCAGTGAGGAAAGGTGCGGATGTTTTGATCACCGGGGATATCGGGCATCATGACGGGATCGATGCGGTGGCACAGGGGATGGCGGTCATTGATGCAGGACATTACGGTGTGGAGCATATTTTTATCGGGGATATGAAGAAGTATTTTGACGGGAGGTTAAGCGGCGTTAAGGTAATCGAAGCGCCGGTTTCACATCCGTTTCAGGTGATATAAGAAAATCAGATGGAGAGGTGGATATATGAAGGAGCAGAAAGTATGCCGTGTACGTATAGGCAATGAGGAAAGAGAGTACATAGCCGGGACGGCTTATCAGCAGATCGCCGGCGATTTTCAGGACAGATACCATGAAGATATCGTACTTGTCTATGTGGACGGGAAGCTGCAGGAGCTTAGAAAGAAGTTAAAGAGGGACTGTACGCTGGCGTTTGAGACAACAGGGGGCGCCATCGGACACGAGACATATAAGCGGAGTATGAAGCTTATGCTGGTGAAGGCAGTGTATGATGTGGTGTCAAGGGAGGATATCCGGAAAGTGCGGGTGCATTTTTCTATCGGCAGGGGATATTACTGTACGATCGAGGGGAATATTGCCCTGACCCAGGAGTTTCTTGACAAAGTGGAGCAGAGGATGAAAGAGATCGCAGGGCTTGATGTACCGATCGGAAAGCGGACGATCAGCACGGATGAGGCTATTGCGTTGTTCCGCAGGCACGGCATGTATGACAAGGAAAAGCTTTTTGCCTACCGGAGGGTATCCAGGGTCAACATCTATAATATGAATGAATTTGAAGATTATTTTTACGGGTATATGGTTCCCAGTGCGGGGTATCTGAAATATTTTAAGCTCTATCTGTACGATGAGGGATTTGTGTTGCAGATGCCTGACAGGAAGGAACCGACGGTTGTGCCGGAGTTCGCGCCGCGAAAGAAGCTGTTCACGGTGCAGAAGGAATCGGTCAAATGGAGCGATATGCAGGGGATTGAGACGGTAGGCGCGCTGAATGACAAAGTGACCAAGGGAGATGTCCAGGAGCTGGTGCTTGTCCAGGAGGCGCTGCAGGAGAAGAAGATCGCGGAGATTGCGGCACAGATTGCCGGACGCAAGGATATCAAGTTCGTGCTGATCGCAGGTCCGTCTTCATCGGGAAAGACGACCTTCTCCCACCGCCTGTCCATCCAGCTTAGGGCCAACGGGCTGGTACCACGCCCTCTTGCGGTTGACAATTATTTTGTGGAGCGCGAGGAGAATCCGAGAGATGAGAATGGGGATTATGATTTTGAATGCTTGGAAGCAGTGGATATCAGCCTGTTCAACCGGCAGATGAAAGAGCTTCTGGAGGGCAAAGAGGTTCTGATCCCGCGGTTTAATTTTGTCAACGGACATAAGGAGTATGACGGCCCGACCATGAAGCTTGGGGAGAGCGACGTGCTGGTGATCGAGGGCATCCACTGCCTGAATCCGAAGCTTACCGAGCAGCTTGCGGATGAGAATAAATTCAAGATCTATATCAGTGCGCTCACACAGCTTAATATTGATGAGCATAACCGTATCCCGTCCACCGACGGCAGGTTCTTAAGGAGAATCGTGCGCGATGCCCGTACCCGCGGCTCGAGCGCCCAGAGGACGATCCGTATGTGGGAATCGGTAAGGCGGGGAGAGGAGAAGAATATCTTTCCGTACCAGGAGGAGGCGGATATCATGTTCAACTCTGCCCTTGTCTATGAGCTGGCGGTGTTAAAGCCTTATGTGGAGCGGCTTTTGTTCGCGATCGACAGAGACTGTCCGGAATATCTGGAGGCCAAGAGACTTCTTAAATTCTTAGACTATTTTGTGGGGATCGGAAGCGAGAATATACCGATGAACTCACTATTGCGGGAGTTTGTAGGGGGAGGATGCTTCCGTGTATAAGCGCATGGCTGCAAAGACGACAGCAGGGGATCAGACATCAGAGTAAAGGGAATTACGGAGGTTTTTATGATAAGGAAAAAGACAATGAAATTTTTGCTCACCAGCGCTGTATTTATCAGTATCCTGTGTGTTTCTGTATTCAGTTTCCTGGCAATCCATATGAACGGGAAAAGCTCAGGTACCATGACGGAGATGGGCACGGTATATATGGCAGGGATGAGCGAGCAGATTTCTATTCATTTTGAAAAGACTATGGGGCTTAGGCTGGCGCAGGTTGAGGAGCTGTCCCAGGATGTGCCGCCTCAGGCTATGGATGATAAGCTGGTGGAGGAGCTTATTTACAGCGGCCAGGCAAGAGGATTTGATTATCTTGCGTTTTATAACAAGAGCGGAAGCTTTGATATGGTCTACGGAGAAGAGGTCAAAGTGACAGATCCGGAGCCGTTCCTTGAGTCTTTAAACAATGGGGAAAAGAAGATCGCGGTGGGAACGGATGGGTCGGGCGATGATATCGTCCTTATGGGTGTTCCTGTCTCTTACCGGATGAAGAACAGGGAATCGAGCATTGCCCTGGTGGCCGGGATACCTGTCAGCTATGTCAAAGAGGTACTCTCTCTGGATGAGAATGATTCGATGGTGTATTCGCATATTATCCGGCGGGACGGAAGCTTTGTCATCCGCAGCAATTCAGCATTCCGGGAGAATTATTTCGACCGGATCAGAGCCATGCTGGAGGATATGGGCGGTGAGGATGCGCAGAAATATGTGGAAGAGTTAGAGACTGCCATGAGTGCCAAAAAGAAATATTCAAGAGTGATCACGGTGGAGAATGAAAGACGCCATCTTTACTGTGCATCTCTGCCTTATTCAGAGTGGTATCTGGTGACCGTCATGCCTTACGGGACACTGAGCGAGATCGTGGGGGAACTGAATAGCCAGTGGATCATCATGGCGATCGTTGCCTGCGCCGTAGTTTTGTGTGCGCTGCTTTTGGTATTCTTAAAGTTCTTCAAGCTGACTAGGGAACAGTTCGCGGAGATCGAGCGGGCGCGTCAGGAGGCGGTGTCGGCGAATAAGGCGAAGAGTGAATTTTTGTCGAATATGAGCCATGATATCCGTACACCAATGAACGCGATCGTAGGCATGGCTGCCATTGCCACAGCCAATATCGGGAATATACAGCAGGTACAGAACTGTTTAAAGAAGATTACTCTGTCCAGCAAGCATCTGCTGGGCCTGATTAATGACGTCCTTGACATGTCCAAGATCGAGAGCGGGAAGATGAGCCTGAATATCGACCAGGTGTCCCTGCGCGAGGTGATGGAGGGTATTGTAAATATTGTGCAGCCCCAGGTGAAGGAAAAGAATCAGCACTTTGACGTGTTTATCCATGACATTTCCGCTGAGAATGTCTGCTGTGACAGTGTGCGCCTGAATCAGGTGCTCCTTAACTTCCTGTCCAATGCCATCAAGTTCACGCCTGAGGGGGGCAGTATCCATCTGTCCATGGAGGAGGAGCCGTCAAGCCTTGGGGATGACTGGGTAAGGATCCATCTTACGGTCAGGGACAGCGGGATCGGTATGTCAAAGGATTTCCAGGATAAGATCTTTGATTCTTTTACCCGGGAGGACAGTATGCGTGTCCAGAAGATACAGGGGACTGGCCTTGGCATGACCATTACCAAATATATCGTGGATGCCATGGGCGGGACGATCGACGTGAAGAGCGAGCCCGGAAAGGGTACGGAGTTCCATGTGATGCTGGATCTGGAGCGTGCTACGGTACAGGAGGAGGATATGGTCCTTCCGGCATGGAACATGCTTGTTGTTGATGATGACGAGCAGCTCTGCCGGACAACGTCCGCATCTTTAAAGACGATCGGTGTTCACGCCGACTGGACGCTTGACGGTGAGACGGCCATCGAGATGGTGGAGAAAAAGCACAGGCAGCATGATGATTATCATATTATCCTTCTGGACTGGAAGCTTCCTGGGATGGACGGCATCAAGACGGCCAATGAGATACGCAAGAGGATGGGGGATGAAATACCGATCCTTATCATATCCGCCTACGATTGGAGCGATATTGAGGAGGATGCGCGGGGCGCCGGAATCGACGGGTTTATCGCCAAGCCGCTGTTTAAGTCCACGCTGTACTATGGATTGAGGAAATATGCGGGGATATCGGAAGGGATGCCAGAAGAACCTGAGGAAGAAGCAAAAGACTTTAATGGAAGGCATATTCTTCTGGCGGAGGATAATGATTTGAACTGGGAGATCGCGGAAGAGCTGCTGGGAGAGCTTAATCTTCAGATCGACCGGGCGGAAAACGGCCAGGTCTGCATAGAGATCTTTGAGCAGTCCGATCCGGGATACTATGATGCGATCCTCATGGATATCCGGATGCCGATCATGAACGGATACGAAGCTACAGAACGGATACGTGCCCTTGGAAGGCCGGATTCGGATATCCCGATCATCGCCATGACTGCGGATGCATTTTCCGAAGATATCAACCACTGTCTGTCATGCGGAATGAATGCCCATATCGCAAAGCCTATCGACATCCAGGAGGCCGTGCGGCAGTTGGAGAAATATATGAAGTAGACAAAACGAAAGAGACTGCTCAGATTGCTGAGGACAGTCTCTTTTTCCATGGCTGCGGAAGAACCTGTCTGCTGTCTGCGGTTATCACACAGAAAAGAACAGAAAAGTTCTATGTGCGGACATCTTTTGTGCTGAGGATATGCACGGCGATCCCATAAAAGATAAGGAAAAATAAAACTGATGCCGCAAAAAATGAAAGGCTGCTTCCCGCAAGGGAATCCGTACGTTTATTGGAGTTCATGCCCATGAGCATAAGGCTGTAGGGCCAGAACATGGCAAATCCAGCATTGGCGGTCAGCATCCCCATGATACTTCCGATAAGGGCGATGCCGATGGGGACGGAAAAGCTTCTGATCACCATGGATAGCAAAAGCTGCAGTGCCCCGATAGCCGCAGCCCCGACTGTGCCGCGAAGGAGCCAGAACAGGATATTAAGAGGGCAAAGTCCCGGTAAACCCACAAGTTTTCCGGCGATGATATACAAAAGCCCTACCCAGGCTTGTGTGGCCAGCGTGACGTAGAGGATGACAGAGAGCTTCCCAAGGTACAGGAAAGGGATGCCCACCGGTGCGCTCATAAGGACATTCCAGTTGTTGTTTCGGTGTTCCAGGCGCCACATATAGGAGCAGTAAAGGGCGATAAGGGGCGCGTAGAAAAAATTGGCGTAAAACAGGGTAAGCTGTGTCCACAGGGCATACCACTGGCTGGTCAGGATCCCGATATTCTGCAGGTAATTAAAGCTTCCCATGATGGCGGGGATGACGGGAATGACGATACATGCGGGAAAGATGACCGAGTGCTTAAGCTTCTGTTTCTCTGCGCTGACACAGCGAAAGAGCATGCCGGCGGCAGAAAAAGACCTTGTGTTTTTTCGTGTAATAGTTGTCTGACTATATCTGGACATATCTTTATACCTCCTTCTTTATCGTAATCGTCCTGCACAGCATATAGATGAGGATTCCCGCGGCCGCGAAAGCAAGAAAGGGAAAAAGCGGGAAGGGAACCTCATAAAATTCCGTGATCTTTGTGTTCCGGTCCCAGTTCATCCTCACGCAGGGAAATGCAGCAAAGTAGCCCCAGATGACAAGCCTTGCAAAAGGGGCGGGGAAGAATAAGGAAAACAGTCCCAAAAAGGAGCCTGCAAGTCCCACGGCAAGAGGCATGATCTGGCTGTTTGAGACCAGGGACAAGGTCTGCTGTATGGCCAAAAGGATCATGCCGGTGCATAAGGTGACTGCCAGGTAGCTGAAAAACATGGAAACTTTCATCGGGTTCCCGAAGCCGAAGATTTTCCCGAAAATGGGGATCAGCATACCGTTTCCGGCGGTAAAGAAGAGAAGGTACTTTATGCCGGACAGATATTTGCAGGCAAAGAATGACGTAGGACTCTGGAGGGTATAAAGGAGCTTTAACGTATCTCCTTTGACCTCTATATCACTGAGCCGACTGGCGATGACGGCGATCATCAGCGGCAGGATAAGCGTGTTCATGACCGGAAACTGGTAAAACAGCATCAGATAGCCGCTCACAAGCTCTTCGGCATAGGCGTGTGTGAGCAGCCAGAATATCCAGAGGTGTTCAAACAGGAGAAATCCCAGAGGAACAAGCCATATTTTCCGGCGGCGGGATTTTTTCTGCTCTGCGGACAGTTGGCGTATTATGGATAAGATCATAGGCTCACCTGCTTTCCGGTGAGATGGAGGAAGATATCTTCGAGGCTCATCTGCTGTTCGTAGATTCTGAAAAGCCTGATGCCGGAATGGACCAAAGCGGCAGCCGCCTCTGCTGCAAGGGCGTCTTCCTTCGTGCTGAGGATGAGCTGACCGCCCCTGATCCTGGCAGGGATCTTCGCCTGCTTAAGCACCTTCAGCGCTGCAGAATCGTTGTCTGTGTGCAGGATGAGCCTGCTTTTGCTGTGTTCGTGGAGGGATGCCAGGGTATCCTGAAAGATAAGCTTTCCCTGGTCGATAATGCCCACATGAGTGGCTATCTGGTCGATCTCGCTGAGCAGGTGGCTGGATACGACGATAGTGATGCCGTATTGTTTGGGGAGGGAGCAGATGAGCTTGCGCATCTCCTGGATCCCTGCCGGATCGAGGCCGTTGGTAGGCTCATCCAGGAGCAGAAGGTCGGGATTCCCAAGGAGGGCGGCGGCAAGCCCGAGCCGCTGCTTCATCCCGAGGGAATACTGGCTGACCTTTTTTTGCTGCTGTCCGTCCATGCGGACAATCTTAAGGACCCGGTCGATCTCTTTTACCGGCACATTCTTTAAGGTGCAGATGATCTTAAGATTTTCCTCTCCGCTCAAATGCCCGTAATAGGCGGGAGATTCGATAAGAGAGCCGGTCCTTGCGAGGATCGCAAGGCGGTTTTTCCGGCCAACCTCCCGGCCAAGGAGCATCATGCGCCCTTTGGTAGGCCTGATCAGCCCTAAGAGAAGCTTTAAAGTCGTAGATTTTCCGGCGCCGTTAGGGCCTAAGAAGCCGTAGATGCTCCCGGCAGGGACGTTAAGATTGAGTCGGTCGACGACGGTCTTTTTGCCGTACTGTTTGGTAAGTGAATCTGTCATGATCACTGAAGACATAAGATAACCTCCTTTTTGGTTTTTCGTTTACAGCACCATTGTAGGAGGCTTGCCTTATCCCAGGCTTAACTTTACCTTAGGTTTACCTTATGTTTTGCGCGGCCATCGCTTTGATGAGGATCTTTGTCTGCTCGATGCTTAAAGCGGACAGCCGCGCGCTCTGTTCTTTCGTCAGGAAATATAATTCTCCTGTGCCGGCAAATTTGATGAGGGTTCCTTCCCGTTCGCCGGTACCGTACCGCATGAAATGGATATTATTGGAGTTGAGCCAGTCGTCCCAGGCATATTCAGGATTCTTACTTTTTTTGCTGCCTTTGTCGGGGGAAGGAGCACCGGGGGAGAGTTGATACTCCGGCCCGCAGTGCTCGGTCAGCGCACCAGTCGGTATGCCAAGCCCTTTTGCAATCTTGTGGAGTGTTTTAAGCTTGGGCGTGGATTTTCCAAGTTCATAGCGGCGGATGGCAGAATCGGCCATCTGGCACAGGTCTCCGAGCTGCTTTTGTGTCATTCCTTTTTCTTTGCGTATACGTCTGATATTTTCTCCGATCGTCATTTTGGATTCTCCTTGTCTGGATTCAGGATTTTTGTTTCTGATATTATGATATCATGCCGGGAGAGAAAAGAAAAGATAAAAAATGTTCTATATAGAAGATAGTAGATTAAAACAGTTCTGAAAAGTATAGAATTAAAATGTTCTATTATAAATCATAATAAGTATAATAATGTTCTGAAAAATAAATATAAGCCTGGGATTATCGGATGCAGGAGGAAAAGGGGCCATTTATCCCCGTGGAAAAGTTCGGGAAAACATGAGGTTTAAGTTTACCTTAATTTTCATAAAGAAAATTGAAAAAGACAGGCGGCAGGCATTATAATTACAGTATAACCAGGGCAGGAGGAGACGGGATGGAGAATTACAGATACAAAATCCTTGTGGTGGACGACAACGGGGAGCTGGTGAACCTGATTGCCGCCATCCTGAGGGAAGACGGATACCAGGAGGTGTTTACCGCCCGGTCGGTAATGGAAGGACTTGAACTTTTTAAAAGCGGCAGGCCGGATATGGCAATCCTTGATATCATGCTGCCGGACGGGGACGGATTCGCCTTGTTCAAGCGGATAAGGGAGGAGTCGGAGATTCCGATATTGTTCTTATCCGCGAAGGATGAAGACAAAGACCGGCTTTTCGGCCTGGGGCTTGGGGCGGATGATTATATTACGAAGCCGTTTCTTTCGAAGGAGCTGCTTTTACGTGTCCGGGCGGTCTTTAAGCGGACGTACCACAGGAAGGAGGAGGGTGAGGCACAGATCCGGCTGGGGGAGCGTATGGTGCTGCCGGAGCGGGCGGTAGTCTTATACCGGGGAGAGGAGATATCCCTGACAGCCAAGGAGCTTGCCCTGCTGCTGAAGCTGAACCAGAACCGGGGGCGCATCGTTACCTTTGATGCGCTGTGCAGCGCGGTGTGGGGAGATTTTTACTACGGATATGAAAATACGCTGATGGTGCACATCCGGCACCTGCGGGAGAAACTCGAGGACGATCCGTCCCACCCTCAGTGGATCCTTACGGCGAGAGGGCTTGGCTACAGGCTTTCCAAGGTGCGGCCATGAAGAGCCTGCTAAAGATCATCCGGCGGTATTCGCTGACCGTGGGCGCGATCTTCATTATCCTCCTGCTGTGCAATGTGGCCGTTTTTTTCGGTATCAGCTATATGACTGTCCGGGATGCGGGAAATACGCGGTACGGGCGGGATGCTATGGAACAAGTGGGCGGGGAGATGTCAGAAAGAGACGGTACTGTCCGGATCTCGGCGGAGGGGGAGGACCTCCTTGAAAGCTCTTCCTTTGTCTGGGCCATGGCTCTTGACGGGGACGGAAATGCTGTGTGGGAGTGGAGGCTTCCGAAGGAGATAAAAAAGAGCTACAGCCTTTGGGAGGTCTCCGCATTTTCCCGGTGGTATCTTAAGGGATACCCGGTCAGGACATGGAAAAGCGGGGAGCTTCTTCTGGTGTTCGGCTGCGGCAGGGAAGAGATGGCCAGATACGATCTGCTGATGTCGAGAAAGGTGTTCGAGTTTATCCCGGTGTATGCAAGGACGGCCGCCGTCGCCAATCTGGCGGTCATCCTTTTGTTTATCTTCTGCTTCGGATTTCGCTTCTACCAGTCGGTAAAGCCGGCGGCGGAGGGGATTGAGAAGCTGGCGCTGGGGGAGGCGGCGGATGTCCCGGAGAGCGGTCCTATGGAAGAGCTGGCAAGAAAGATCAACGGAGTGTCAGAAAAGCTTCTCAAACAGCAGAGGGAGCTTGAACGGAGGGATGAGGCGAGGACGGCGTGGATCGCGGGGGTTTCCCATGATATCCGGACGCCCCTGTCGCTGATCATGGGGTATGCAGATAAGCTTGCGAAAGATCCGTCCCTTGCCAAAGACAGCCGGAGAACCGCGGAAATGATGAAAAGGCAGAGCCTGATCATCCGCCAGCTCATCGCGGATCTTAATCTCACCTCAAAGCTGGCATACCAGGCACAGCCGCTGAAAAAAAAGCTCTGTTCTCCGGCAGCCGTCTTAAGGGACTGCGCGGCGGACTTTTATAACGGAGACTCGCAGACATTCACTGAAGGCGGGATTTCTGAGGATTTTTCCATAGAGATCATCGTCGGGAAGGAAGCGGAGGGGGTGAGGATATCGGCGGATGAGGGACTTCTCAAGCGTGCCCTCAGAAATCTTATCGGCAACAGCATCCGGCACGGCGGGGAGGGCTGCCAGGTGACCGTATCCTTATCGGCCGGGGAATCTGAGGTCCGCTGGCTGATCAAGGATACGGGGAACGGCATCCCGGAGGCAGTGGTGCAGAATATGGGTGCTCAGGAGGGCACCGTCCATATCATGGGTCTTCGCCTTGCGGATCAGATCGCCCGGGCGCACGGCGGGAAGCTTAGCTTCATCAGGCGGGACGGCGGGAACTATGACGCAGAGGTTACCGCAGAGATTCCCGGAAAGATTACCGCAGCGGTTCCTGCAAGGACTTCCGCTAAGGCGGATTCAGAGACTTTCGGCAGGCATTCCGGGCAGTAACAGAAAAAAGAAATTCACGGCACGCGGAGGTATAATTTTCCTCAAAACGGCACATACTGTCTATAGGCAGACATCCAGCGAAAGGAGTATGTGTATGAGTGAGATAAAGACAGACCTCTTCCCGGACAGGCTCAGGGCGGCAAGGGACGACCAGGGCATGGGTGAGAAGGGGATTGAGGAAAACGGTATGCGTGCAGACAGCATGTCGGCGCCGTCAGCATCGATGAAGGCGGAGGATGAATATACCGACACCATGACGCCGGCGGAGCCGCTCCCGGAGACTGAGCGGCCAAGAAAAGACGGGCCGGGCGGAGCGTAGGGCGAAAAACAGGAAAAAGAAAATATTCCTCAGGAAAAGAGGGTGTTGCATAATGTCGAAACCTCACAATATATCGCTTAGCGAATTAAAGCGCCGACGCTATATGTTGCGGGAATTCTGCATTTTGCAACACCCTCTTTAGGTCCGGGCCTAGTTTACAGTCTCACGATTCGTCTTGCAGCCGCCCTGGAAAAATAATACACTCCGGTTAAGAACATAAGGACCAAGACCATGATCCCGAGGATGATCCCCAGTGTGGCAGCTTCATCTGCGGTAAACCGGCGGTCGTTGGCAAAGCACATAAAGGCAGCGAAAGCCACACCAAGCAGGCACCCGAGGACTGCAGGATACCGGAAGATCCGGGAAAGCTGTTTTCTTAAGATATCATCCCGGTAAGCGGCATCCGCCCCCAGACGTTCCAGGTTGTAGAAAATCTCCCGGCTGCCCTCAGCGATAGAGATGCTGCGGACATAGCTCATTACCGCCGCTGCCGACAGGCAGATGATGAAGATATACAGGCAGAGCATTACATAGATGCAGAGAAGCTGCAGGGCATCTACCTTTGAGATAATGGAAAACTGCGGGCCGTATTTCCAGTCGTCGATCAGCTCCTGGGACAGATCCGGTTTACCGGAATAACCGTACGTTTCGCCCTGTTTTGTAGAAAGGTGCTCCTCCCAGGCATCATAATTTCCGATGTGGCAGGACAGTTCTCCGGCGCGGCTTACGTACTGGCCGTACAGGTCTCTGGCAAAATCATAGGAGCTGTCATTGTCCGCGGTATCGAACAGGATGATATGCTCTTCATATTCCGCGGAAAGATCTTTCGTCAGGGAAGCGTAGTCTTTATCATTGATGACGTAAGCATACGGCCTGCTCATGGCATAGATGGATCCGGCTTCTAACGTCCCGGCGAAGGAAAGGGACAGGCTCTTGCCCGTATCCGGGTTTGCGGCCGCATACAGGCCGTCCGTGTAATCCCAGATGGATGCCTGGTAATCTGCGGGCGTTACTGTCTTGTAGGAGCCTTTGGCCACCTTTACCTCATCCCCGGTAAGCGCCTTGTAAGCCTTAGCGGAAAGGAAAAGGGCGAGTTTTGCTTCCTTAGCGTCCACGTCGATATATTTCCCGTCGTCATAATCCACCATCTTATAGGAGATGACCAGATTCGATACGTCTCCTTCGCAGAAATCCTTTATGGCCGCACTGTGTTTCTTTGCGGTCTTTTCGATATCCGCTTTTTTGACCTGGTCTTCCAGAACCGGATAGTGCAGGGCAAAGGCACGCAGATCCCCAGAGCTTCCCATCGTCTTTGTGCCGGTGACATAAAGCATCCCGTAGAAGGAGGAAAATATGCAGGCGAACAGCATCAGCACGATCACGCACATGTTCCGGGTGGCTGACTTTGCGGAAAACCGCATCATGCTGACAGACACCATATTTTTATAAAACTTTTTCCTGTTCTTCCCCAGCCGGCTCTGGGAGACGGCGCTTAAAAGGATCAGGTAGATCCCGATGAGGGCCAGCAGGTAAAAAAGGCTGGTTCCGGGAACTGACTGCCGGAATAAATAGACGAGGGCAGGATGGAGACCAAAGCCAAGGCAGACCCCGGCGGCGGTCAGGATGATACCGAGGGGCAGCGTATAAGGCTTTACCGTCTTTACCATCTCCGTCTTCTGGCCCGCCCGCAGGATATCCATAATGTCCGTGCGGTTTATGAAGCGCTGCCCCGTGATGCCAAGGAACAGGGCAAGGAGCAGGGCGAAGAGGAGGCCTGCGATGAGGCCGCCGATGCCGAAGCGGTATGCGGTGTGCGCATTGGTAATAAGGAATGCCTCGAAAAGCTTCCAGATCAGGAAGGAGGCCGGGATCCCGCAGAGGATTCCTGCCAGGGAGGCGGCTGCGCACAGAAGGGAAAGTTCGCCAAAGAGTACCTTTTTTAATTCCCGTTTTGGTTCCCCGAGAGCCAGGAAGATGCCGTATTCCCGGCTCTTGTAACGGAAGAACAGGGTAGAGGCGTAGACCGTAAAGATGCAGCACCCCGCTACAGTGACGCCCAGGAGAAGGTTGGCAAGCTTCCGGGTGTCTCCGCCGTCGGGAAGGAACTCCTGTACCGTTGGGCCGAAATACATAAAAGAGAACGAACTTACTAAAAGCACGGACAGGAAGATACAGAAGGCCAGAAGCCGGTACTGGCTCCTGTTTTTTCCCCGGAGTTTCCGGAATATCTTATTCATCGTCATCGCTGTCCCCTCCTAATTCTCTCAGTACGTCTAAAAGCTCATCCATAAACTGCCGGCGGCTGCCGTCCCGGGTAAGCTCAGTGTGTATGGTGCCGTCTTTAAGGACGACGACCCGGTCGCAGAAGGATGCCGCATAGCTGTCGTGGGTCACCATGAACACGGTGGCGTTCATCTCTTCCTTCGCCCGGAGGAATGCGTCGATGACTGCCTTGCAGGATCGGCTGTCAAGATTTCCCGTAGGCTCGTCGGCCAGGATGATGTAGGGTTGGTTCATCAGCGCTCTAGCCACTGCCGTCCGCTGCTTTTCGCCGCCGGATATCTCGGCCGGGTATTTTTCCATGACTTTTTCGATACCGAACAGCCGGCATAAGTGCCTTGCCTTCTCCTCCATCTGGATGATGGGCTTTTTGGCGATGACCTGGGGCAGACAGATATTTTCAAATACGCTGAGTCCGTCAAGGAGCATGAAATCCTGGAAGACGAAGCCTAAGTTCCGGTTGCGGATCTTTGACATTTTCTGCTCTGGAAGGCCGGAGATATCCTTGCCGTTAAGTAAGATCTGCCCGTTATCGTGGGGGATAAAGCAGGAAATACAGTTTAGCAGTGTAGTCTTTCCACTGCCCGACGGCCCCATGACGGCCACGAATTCGCCCTTCCTTACGTGGAAGCTAAGGTCTTTCAGCACGGGATAAGAATTGTTCCCGGCGGTATAAGTTTTATTCAGATGTCTGACTTTAAGCATAGCGTAGATCCTCCTGATCTTTGATGTAGTCCCTCCGCGGTGGGAGGATAGTTATAGATTAGCTTGAAGGTGGGAGAAAAGACATGGGTAGAAATGGTAAGTTTGGTATTCATTTTGGAAAGTTTTGATGGTATACTGAAAACGGAAACTTAAGGAGTGGGAAAAGATGAAAGTCAGTATATGCGATGATGACGGGAAGCTGAGGGCGGCGCTACGGAAAGTGGTGGAGGTTGAGCTTTCGCTTCTGGGAATAGATGCCGGAATAGAGGAATACGGCTCCGGGGAGGAGCTGCTTAGAAGGATATCCGATGAGGAGCCGGACATCCTTTTTCTGGATATTGAGATGGGGAGGATGGACGGGATGGAGACGGCCAGGGAGCTTAGAAGGCTCCACAGGCATACAGTCATTATCTTCGTGACAGCGTATGCGGACTTTGTGTTCCAAGGCTATGAGGTGCGGGCGTTTCATTATATCTTAAAGCCTTACGAGGAAGAAAAGATCAAAAAAGTCCTCCGCCTGGCCCTTGAGGAGGCTGACGGCCTTAAGGAGAAGTATTATCTTGTGGAGCAGAAAGGGGGAGCTTTAAAGCTTCCGCTGAGCAGGATCTGCTATTTTAAAAGCGACCGGAAAAAGGTTACGGCGGTCATGGAGGACGGGGAAAAAGAGTTCTACGGGAGCTTAAGCGAGCTGGAATCAAAGCTTCCGGGTTACTTCGTGCGGTGTCACAACCGCTATCTGGTGAATCTTAACCATGTGACGGGAGTGGAAGGGAAAACCTGCACCTGCGGCGATGAGGAGCTTCCGGTGAGCAGGAGCAGCCGCCAGGAGCTTCTGGTGGCGTTCGCAAAGGCGATGCTTAAGTAACGCTGTACAAGAGAGAATCTGTTTGGATGGAGGAGAAAGTGATGGCTGAACAAATCATGCACGCGGCGGGTGTACTGATGATGCTGGCGGAAGGGTACTTTTTTTACCGGATACTTTCCTGCCTGATGGAGCCGAGGAAGCCTTTGCTCTTTAAGGGGATCGGCATCATCTTTTGCAGCGCGCTGGTGTCGGTCATCATTTATGCCAATGATCCGGCAAATATCACCTATATGCTGCCGGTATTTTTCTTGCTCACCTGCGCGGCCTTCCGGGCAGACTGGCTGATCCGCTTCTCCGTGATCATGCTGTTCTACCCGATCATCATCGCCTTCAACTTTGTGCATGGGGAGACCTTCGGCGGCCTTGCCATCTATTGGTTCGGCGAGGGTACGGCGGGAAACAGTATACTGTTTGACCTGTCCTTTATCGTTCCGGTGCTGTTCTGGTTTTTCTACTGGAGAGTGCTCAGGAAAAATCTTTCGGAGACCAGGGATTTTCTGGATGCCCGGTCGTGGATTTTCCTGGATATCGTCTGCCTGGCATCCATGGCGGCGGTCTATAGCTGCATATATTATACGCCGAGGGAGAGCTTCAAGGTCATTCCCTGTATGCTGGCGTGCATGGTGACCAATATGGGCAGTATCCGCCTTGCCGCCGACCTGGCGGACAGGGTGCGGGGCGAACTGGAGCGGAAAAATCTGAAGGTGCAGCAGGATTACTACGAGGAGCTTGAAAACAGCCAGTTAAAGCTGCGAAAGTTCCGCCACGATATGAAGAATCATCTGGCGGCGGCAGGAGAGCTTTTGCGGGAGGGGCGGGAGGATAAGGCCAGAGAGTATCTCGGGCAGCTATCCGGCTATATGGACACGTCCAACCGGCTCTTCTGTAAAGTCCCCATAGTCAACGCGGTGCTGAATGTCAAATACAATGCCGCGCTGGAGAATGATATCGACTGCTTCTTTGGCATCGGCATTGACGGTATGGCGGGGCTTGACAATATCAGCCTCTGCGCGATATTTTCCAACACCCTCGACAATGCCATAGAGGCGTGCAAAAAGATTCCGGATGCGAACGAGCGCAGGCTGTCGGTGAAGGCGAGATATACGGAAAACGGGTATTTCAGCTATGAGATCGTCAATGCGAAGGTGAATGAGGTGCGAAGGAAGCGGGGCAGATTTCTCACGGACAAGGAGGATGGGAAGTCCCACGGGCTTGGGATCTCCTCAGTAAAAGAGATCGTGGACAGGTATAAGGGAACGATGGACATCTCTTACACGGAGAAAGAATTCAGCGTGGTGATACTGATGGAGGTGTCTTAGGAAAGGGAACGTAAAGGAAGGAGAGACGATGATGGAAAAAGAAAGGCTTGAGAAGCAATTTGCATTTATCCGAGAGGTGGACAAGGAGAAGTTCATCGGGCGGCAGACCTATCTGTCGGACGGTGTGCGCAAGGAAAATGATGCGGAGCACGCGTGGCATATGGCGCTGATGACCATCCTTTTAAGCGAGTATGCTAACGAAGAGATCGACGTGTTAAAGACGGTGACGATGCTTCTCATCCACGACCTTGTGGAGATTGACGCTGGGGATACTTATGCCTATGACGCGGAGGGCAACAAGACGAAGGAGCAGCGGGAGAAGAAGGCGGCGGACCGGATCTACGGCCTGCTCCCTGAGGACCAGCAGGAAAAGCTCAGGAAGCTGTGGGATGAGTTCGAAGAATGGAAAAGCCCGGAAGCGCGTTTTGCCCACGCCATGGACTGCATCCAGCCGCTGATGCTGAATGCGGCGACAGAAGGGAAGAGCTGGGAGGAGCACGGCGTCCATCTAAGCCAGGTCCTTGGGCGCAATGGGCGCACTTCCGAAGGCTCGCAGGCACTCTGGCAGTATGCCTATGAGAACTTTATCACCCCGAACGCAGAGAAAGGACGATTGAAAGATTAAGAAGAAAAAGAAGTTTTAAAATAGGTTCTTTACTTTATAGAAAAAATGTGGTAATATTACAAATGCGATTTCATTAATCTTATACGCACCCGTAGCTCAGGGGATAGAGCACCGCCCTCCGGAGGCGGGAGCGGCGGTTCGAATCCGCCCGGGTGTGTACCTTAAAAGTATGCGCGGTATCTGGAGGGAGCCTATGAAGGAATTCTTTAAAGGCTGTCCGGCAGGGCTTAGAGGGCGCAGGGGAGTTATCCTTCTTCTTGTGCTTCTGGTTTTTGCTGCGGGGACGGTCGGACTGGAATTGACCAAAGAAAAGGCGCAGATGAGAGAGGTACGTAAGATAGACACAAAGAATGTCAGGATCATGAATATCGGCTGTGACGTCAAGGAGCTTAATCCGCTAAGGAAGGACGAGCATCCGGAGATTAACAGCGCGGTAGCAGAGTATTTTGAAGGGCTTACGGAAGGTGAGACTTTCGTGGAAAGGTACGATGACATTCACGTTTATACGAAAGTCGGGCAGTACAGAGGTACTTATCTGGTATTTGCAAAGTATCGGATGAAGATCAAGGATATATATACAGAAGTTCCCGGGCTGGTCACGCTGTATGCGACGAAGGATGGGGAGAGTGGCCGGTACCGGATAGATACACAGGCACCTAAAGGGCAGGATAAAGGTTTTGTCCGGACGGTGGTCGGACATACGGATGTCAGAGAGCTTCTGGGAAAGACAGAGGAAGAATTTACAGCGGCAGTAGGCGCGGATGCCCTTCTTAAGGAAGCGCTTACGGATCTTAAAGGCGCGTACAGCGCGTATGCCGGTTGAGAAAGTTTATGGTACCAAGGTTGTCATACAAAAGGAAAGACCCGGATCCCGGATGGCGGATCCGGTTTTTTTATACTTTCATCAAAATTTTATCACAGTTTGAACACAATTATACGATAAAATACTTTACAGAACGGACAACAGAAAAGCAGTTGCAGATGAAGGGAGATATATTATGGATAATCAGTACAGTTATTATACACCGGAACAGGATGATATGAATTACCAGACGGGCCACAGCGGAAGACGCGACAGAAAAAGGAAGGTGCCTTCCGCGGTAAAGGCCGTCGGCCTCGGCCTGATCTTCGGCCTTGCGGCCAGCGCCGCATTCCAGGCGGGAAACGCTGTGGCAGGAAAGGTTATTGAGACAGCGCCCAAGGCGGAGAAAAAGGTGGAGACAGCAGGCAGCACGAAGCTGACCACAGGCTCCGGAGGGACGGTGACGTCGGATATCTCCGTGATCGCGAAAAACGCCATGCCTTCCGTAGTGTCGATCACGAACATGAGCGTGACTCAAGTGCAGAATTTCTTCGGCGGTATCCACGAGCAGGAGAATGAGAGCGCGGGCTCCGGCATCATCATCGCGCAGAATGACACAGAGCTTTTGATCCTAACCAACAACCATGTTGTGACGGGAAATGATACGCTGACCGTATCGTTTATTGATGAGGAGAGCGTGAAGGCGGACATTAAGGGGACGGATTCCGAACGTGACTTGGCGGTGATCGCGGTCCAGATGAAGGATATCAAGGATTCCACAAAGGATAAGATTGCAGTTGCCCAGATGGGCGATTCCACAAAGCTGCAGGTAGGCGAGCAGGTGATCGCCATCGGAAATGCCCTGGGATACGGCCAGTCCGTGACGACAGGGATCGTCTCTGCCACCCAGAGGACATTGGATGGCTTTGACAGCGAACTGATCCAGACAGATGCGGCTATTAACCCTGGCAATAGCGGCGGTGCGCTCCTGAATGTAAATGGTGAGGTCATCGGTATCAATACCATCAAGGTTGCCGTGGACGTGGTGGAAGGTATGGGATATGCCATTCCGATCTCTGACGCTAAGGATGTGATCACGAATCTGATGAACCAGAAGACGAAGACGAAGCTGGCGGAAGGCCAGCAGGGCTATCTCGGGATCCAGCCTGTGGATGTGTCCGAGGACAGCGCCCAGATGTACGGTATGCCTACGGGAGTCTATGTGTCAGAGGTAGTTTCAGGCAGCGGAGCGCAGGCAGCAGGCATCACAAAGGGATGTATCATTACTAAGATAGAAGGTACGACGATCGGCAGCACCGTGGATTTAAGAGAGCAGCTCCAGTATTATGCTGCCGGGGAGACGGTGAAGGTTACCATACAGGTTCCGAGGAGCAACGGCGAATACAAATCCGAGACTGTGGATGTCAAGCTCGGAAAGAACAGATAAAATCAGACAAATGTTTGCTATTTTCATTTTCTTGTAGTATAATCTATAACAGATTACGAGGCGAGGAGGCAGGAAGTACAAATGAAATGTCCGATATGTGGTGAACAATTGCGGCCGGGAAAGAAAGATCCGAACTATTTATTGTGTTATAACTGCAAGAAAAAATACAAGGCTCCAAAGAGCGCTGAGCAGAAGCAGGAGGAGAGGGCTCCAAAGAGTACCGCGCCGAAACAGAAGGCAAAACCGAGAAAAGCAAGGGTGCAGGAGGAAGAGGAAGAGCCAAGATACGCTAATGTTCCACCGAAGAAAGTCCGTGATAAGCGTGAAGACGAGATGCGCCGGGCTTATGATGAGATGCTTGCGGTAGGCGACGGGAAGAGCAGGAAGAAAAAGACAAAGGATAAAGCAAATACGAAAAAGCGCCAGAGAGACTATGAGGATGACGATTACTATGATGACGATGATTATTACGACGATGATGAAAGAGTGTCCAAAGCGCCGATCATCATCCTTGGGATTGCGATCGTGGTCGTGGCAGCAGTGATTGCTTATATGGTATTTTTCAGAGGAGCTTGATGCTCTTACGGCCGGAGTGGTGCAATGTCAAGAAAAATTACAAGTTAAAAGTGAATGGTAGTGGAAAATAGTTTGTGTTTTTGGTAAAAATGGCTCCTTTTTGGTAAGAATTAAAATATGACGATTCTTACGGAAAAGGAGTATTTTTACGGCAGTTGCAAAAGGGCAAATCCGACAAATCATTTCACAAAACAACATCAACAGTGTGGCAGATGTCTATTCCCTCCTCAGGGAAGGCTTTAAGGACATCCTCCAGGAGTTTATGGAGGCAGAACTTGATGCTACCCTCGGATATGAGAAAACTGGAAAATGATTTTCCGAGAGACAATAAAAGAAATGGGCATTTCCCAAAAACCTCAAAAGATAGTACGGGGAATTCCCGATTGACATGCCAGGAGACAGGAACGGTGAATTTGAGCCAAAGCTGATCCCCAAGTATCAGAGAGACATTTCCGGGATTGAAGAAAAAGGGATTTCCCTTTATGTACAATGGTAAAAAATTATTCGGGGATTTCGGATTCTTCCAGGAGCGTCATCAGAGACAGCATCGTTTCCTTGCAGTCTATCCTGTTGCAGTAACATCTAAGACCGTCCGGCTGTACTGGTGTAGGCGGCAGGTTTTCTTCCGGTCAGCCCGGAGAACTTCAACAGCATAAGAAAAACTTCAACATTGAAACATCTTTTTAACGTGCGCTAAAAAAGGAGTCTCGCTTCGTAACTAATTTAATTAGTTATTTTGCGACACTCCCCGTGTTTTTGTGCCGGATATTTTGTAAGATTACCGGCGGCAGGTTATTTGCAGTTTGGATTCAGGTCGAATTCCGGATTGATCGCATAGAAATTCTTGCTGTCCAGGTGATCCTGGACAATTCTCAGGGATTCGCCGAAACGCTGATAATGCACAATCTCCCGCTCCCGGAGGAACTTGATCGGATCGCAGACTTCCGGGTCTTTTACAAGACGCAGGATGTTGTCATAGGTTGTGCGGGCTTTCTGCTCTGCTGCGATCATGTAAAGACAACAGCAGCAGAAAACCTTGAAAAAGCGTTGTTTTTCGTGGTACAAGCCGTTTCCTGCTGCGACTTTATAAGAACAAAAATAGAGAAAAAAGAAGATGAAACAAGCTATCCTGCATAGTTCCAATGTTTTCAGCTCCAAAGACGTTCAGAAATGAGTGTCTTTTTTTTTATCCAAAACGAAAGGAGAATCATAACATTATGGAAAAAATCTTGAAACGGTTACTGACAGCGATTCTTGCTATAGCGACCGTAGTTACAACCTTGCCTGTCACGCAGGTACATGCCGCAGAAAACAACTCAAAAGCAATCTTCGCAAACACAACCGAAGAAGATGTCCTGAAAGCGGCAGAATCCGGTCTGGGAGTTCCCTATGTCTGGGGCGGCACAACTACCAGCGGCTGGGATTGCTCCGGCTATGTTACATGGGTAGGACGTAAGCTGGGTGTGGATATGGGGCGTAATACAAATGATATTGCAAGCTATTGTGCTGATTCTATCGTTACTTCCGGCAGCAGCGACACAGAGTTTAACAATGATTTCCGTACAGGAAAGATTAAACCAGCGGATATTGTTGTATTTTTCAATAGCTCTGGCAACACGGTTCATGCTGCGATTGTCGGCAGGAATCAGACTATCTATCATGCATGGTACGAGGGTGTCGGAACTATCAATAATCGTTTTGACACTGTATGGGGTGTCAACGGCGGTCATGGGAAAGTCTATGCAAGCTATAGGATTTATCGGGGTGTAGAGGATAAAGGCAAAGCAAAGATTCAGAAATCTTCGGACAATACCATAATAACTAACAGCAATGATTGTTATTCTCTCTCTGGTGCGACCTATGGGGTATATTCTGATAAAGGCTGTACGAAATCCGCTGCTACTCTCACTACAGACGAAAACGGCAATACAAATACCGTTGAATTACGAGCCGGAACATATTATGTGAAAGAGACAAAAGCTCCAAAAGGATTCCAGCTTGATAAGACCGTCCATACCCTTACAGTTAAAGCAGGTGAGACTACTACCTTAAAGGTCAGTGATACACCAAAAGTTACAAACACACAGATTGAGCTTTTCAAGCTGGATATGGATACTTCAAAAGGCACGCCACAAGGAAACGCTGCCTTAGAGGGTGCGGAGTTTGTCTGGAAATATTATGACGGATATTATACCAGAGACAATCTCCCATCAGCACCGGCACGCACATGGGCGACACGGACAAAAGCGGAGAAAGGCAGCGACGGCATAACCCACTATATCACACGGTTAGCGGATTCCTACAAAGTTTCCGGCGACAGTTTTTATACGCAAAATGACTCTATCTGTCTGCCGCTTGGCACAATCACGGTAGAAGAAAAAGCTGCTCCGAAAGGCTACCTGCTGGACGGTGCATATTTGCAGGTAAATGGTACTTCCGAACGGGTGACAGGCGCATATGCGGCACAGATAAGGGAGAATGGGGAGCTTGCGACACTAAGCGGCGGCAACCGTTATTCCGTGGCGGACAAGGTTATCCGTGGCGGCGTGAAAATTCAGAAACGAGACCTCGAAACAAAAGATACGAAACCACAGGGCGGCGCAACTTTCAGAGATACAGCCTTTGCCATCATTTCCCTGAATGACAATCCTGTGTTGGTTGACGGTAAATTATATCAGAAGAATGAAGTGGTAAAGACAATCCATACAGGGATTGACGGTATCGCCGCAACTGCCGCCGACGCACTCCCTTACGGTCATTACAGGCTTGAGGAAACAACGCCGCCGGAGGGGTATCTGATAGACGGTGCGGTTTCCCGTGAGTTTAACATTGTAAATAATGGGGAAATGGTAGATTTGACATCAGTGGAACAATCTATTTACAACCAGATAAAGCGAGGGGATATTGAGGGCGTGAAAATCGGTTCTGGCACACATCAGCGGCTTTCCGACGTGCCGTTTAAAATCACAAGCAAAACTACAGGGGAAAGTCATAGGATTGTAACCGATAAAAACGGTCAGTTCTCTACTGCCGCTGACTGGACTTCCCACAAGAAAAATACCAATGCCGGAAAATCCAGCGAGGACGGTATCTGGTTCGGAACGTCAGAGCCGGACGGCAGCAAAGGTGCGCTGCCCTATGATACATACGAGATAGAGGAACTCCGCTGTGATTCCAACAAAGGATTGACGCTGATTCCAGCCTTTGATGTGGTGGTATCCAGAAATAAGGTTGTAATTGACTTGGGAACGCTGACCGACGAATACGAGCCGGAGCTTTCGATTCACACAACCGCTGCGAATAAAGCTACCGGGGAGAAATCCATCATTGCAGGTAAGAATGTGACGATTGTTGATACGGTTTCTTTGGACGGATTAAAGAAAGGCACAAAATACCAGCTCAAAGGCTGGGAAATGGTGA
This sequence comes from uncultured Lachnospiraceae bacterium, assembly GCA_947363565.1. Taxonomy (GTDB): domain Bacteria; phylum Bacillota; class Clostridia; order Lachnospirales; family Lachnospiraceae; genus MD308. The sequence continues at coordinate 123,508 of CANAPP010000002.1, forward strand.
AATCGGAAAATACGGAACTTCTGATTGACGGAAAGCCTGTGGAAAATGACCTCACATTTACCGCAAAGGATTCAGAAATGGAAATGCAGCTTTTCTTTACCTTTAATGCCAGTGAGCTTGCAGGAAAGGAGCTTGTTACCTTTGAGGAACTATACGACGTGACGAATCCTGACGAGCCAGTTAAAGTGGCAGAACATAAAGACATTGAGAATGACAGACAGACCGTGACGATTACAGAGCGCATTATCACCATGCACACCAACGCCGCCGATAAAGCTACAGGAGAAAAGACAATCGACGCTGGCGAGGAAGTAACGATTGTAGATACTGTTACTTTAGATGGCATAGAAAGAGGTGTGAAATATCAATTGAAAGGCTGGGAGATGGTAAAGTCTGAAAATGCAGAGCTTATTATCAATGGCAAACATGTGGAAAACGACCTTACGTTCACCGCTACGGACAGCACAATGGAGATTCAGATTGCCTTTACATTCAATGCCAGCGAGCTTGCCGGAAAAGAGCTGGTGACCTTTGAGGAATTGTACGACGTGACGAACCCTGACAAGCCTATCAAAGTAGCGGAACATAAGGACATTGAGGATAAAGGGCAGACAGTGACAATCACAGGAAATCCCGATGAACCGACCACGCCAGAATCCGGCACACCGACAGGCAAAGGCAATCCACCGAAAACAGGTGACGCGACAAATCTTGCGCTCCTGTTTATCCTGCTTATCTTATCCGCTGCCGGACTGGTATTTACGGCATACAGGAAATACCGCAGCATGAAAGCAAGTCATAATTAATACAGGAGGAATCAGCATATGAAGTTTTGTTCCCGTTCGCCGCCTTGAAAATATACAGTTATATGAGACATACGAGACATACAAACTGTTTCTTTTCAGTCAATCATCTTTTTGATTGGCTGGGAAAAACAGTACACTAGGGGTTTGGGGAGTGTAGCTCCCCATATGGAAACATAAAAAATAGAAAGAAAGAGGTAAATGAATATGGAATTAAAGCATGTTATCCCGAACATGGAAAAGACTTTCGGGAATCTAGAATTTGCAGGTGAGAATAAGGTAGAACAGCGGAGAATTAATGGGCGTATGGCTGTGATTTCCCGTAGCTACAACCTGTATTCGGACGTACAGAGAGCCGACGACATTATTGTGGTGCTGCCTGCTGCTGCCGGGGAGAAGAATTTCGAGGTTGAGGAAAAAGTACGGCTTATCAATCCGAAGATTACCGCAGAGGGTTACAAAATCGGCAGCCGTGGGTTCACAAACTATATCCTGTCTGCTGACGATATGGTGAAAGCGTAAGGAGGTATCAGAGATTTATGAGATTAGCAAATGGAATTATTATAGACAAGGAAAAGACATTTGGGCTACTTAAATTCTCCGCATTGCGGCGTGAAGTGCATAAGCAGAATGAGGACGGAACGGTTTCTGAAGAAATCAAGGAACGCACCTACGATTTGAAGTCCAGAGGACAGGGGCGCATGATACAGGTGAGTATTCCGGCTGCCGTGCCGTTAAAGGAGTTTGATTATAATGCGGAGGTGGAGATTATCAATCCTGTAGCGGATACGGTGGCGACGGCTACGTTTCAGGGGGCAGACGTGGACTGGTATATCAAAGCAGAGGATATTGTCTTGAAGAATAAAGACGGACACTCAAGGGAAAATTTACAGAATCATAATCCGCATGAAAAAAAGGAAATTAAGAATCATAAATAAGCATTGCCTATACGATAATATTCTGATAAAATCAGGATAAAATAAATAAAAAAGGAGTGCTTAGATTATGATACAAATTCGCCCCGTTTCTGACCTTAGAAATAAATTTCCGGAAATTGAGACTATCGTAAATAGCGGAAAACCTGTTTATCTTACAAAGAATGGCTACGGAGTTATGGTAGTTTTGAGCTTGGAGGAATACGCAAATCTGACAGACAGTATAGAGATGAAACTTGACGAAGCCGACAGACAGGCGGCAATGACGGAAGAAAGG